>JACUUP010000137.1 GCA_014859225.1 Candidatus Aerophobota bacterium | reverse complement strand
CGGCTTGAAGCATCTATCATAGATACCGGCTCATCAGCCACTATATACTGCGGTCTTAAAACAAGAGAGCGGGCAATAGATACCCGTTGGCGCTGTCCTCCCGAAAGAGTGTGGGGATACTTGCTGGCAAACTCAGTGGGCGGAACAAGTTTTACCTTTTCCAAAGCCTGCAAGACCTGCTCTTTGCGAGAGTTGCGAGATTTGACGCCATGAATAAGCAAGGGTTCCTCCACCAGCTGGTAAGCAGTCATGTAGGGATTGATGCTGGAGTAGGGGTCCTGAAAGATAGGCTGAGCTCGTTGCCGAAACCTTTTCAACTCAGCATCCGAAAATTTATTAATATCCTGACCGTCAAAAAAAATACTCCCTTGCACCAACTGAACCAATCTCAGGGTTGCCCTGCCCAGGGTGGTTTTTCCACTGCCTGATTCACCTACCACGGCTATTGTTTGCCCCTGCTCAACAGTAAGTGATACTCCATCTACCGCCTTGACTGTAACAGTGCGAAAGATACCCTTTCTAACATAGAAATAAACCTTCAAATTCTGGATACTCAGCGCTGTGCCCATAAGCTTTCCCGCCTTAACCTGCAAAATTTATAAGTTTGTATGAAGCCAGCAACGAGCAAGATGTCCTGGACGCACTTCTACGAGAGAAGGGTGGCGAGTAAAACAAGGAGCAAAGGCGCGGGGACATCGAGGGTGAAAACGACAACCGGGCGGAGGCATCACGAGGTCAGGAGGTGCGCCCGAGAGAAATCCTGGCCGGGCAACCCCATGTAACCTGGGAACACTGGCCAGAAGCTTCTGGGTATAAGGATTTAGAGGCTCCCCGAATACATCTTCTGCCACTCCATATTCTACAAACTCTCCACCGTAAAGCACAGCAATGCGGTCGCTCAAGTCGCTGGCCAAAGCAATATCATGGCTAATAAAAAGCATGGAAAGGCTAAGGTCCCATTTTAACCGTTTGAGCAAGTTCATAATCTGCGCTTGCACGCTTACATCCAGGGCAGATGTAGGTTCATCAAGAAGGATGAGGGGAGGATTAAGGATTAAAGCCATGGCAATGGCAGCTCGCTGTTTCATTCCTCCACTAAGCTCATGGGGATAGCGGTAAAAAACCTCACGGGAAAGTCCCACCCTCTCCAGTAAAGATTCTACTTTGCGGTAAGCCTCCTTCCTGGATATATTGCCATCTAAAAGGAGACGTTCGGCTACCTGGTGACCTACCCGGATTACCGGATTAAATGAGTTCATTGCCCCCTGAAAAACGGCAGCGATTTTCTTCCAGCGAACCTCTCGGCGGAATTGCTCGCGGGAAAGACGCATCAAATTAATCCCCTCAAACCATATCTCCCCCTGGTAAAAAGCTACCGCCGGATGCAGGATTCGCATCAGGGCAAGAACAAGGCTGGTTTTTCCACTGCCCGACTCTCCAATGATACCCAGAGTCTCTCCCGCCTCTCTCAGAGCAAAAGAAACAGAATCCACCGCCCGCAACAGACCTCGCTCAATACCATAGGAAAGTTCCAATCTTACTATTTCTAATAGCGCCAAATTCTTGTTCTCCTCAGCCGTGGGTCAACCACCGGCTCCAGACTCAGCGATATAAGCATAAACGTTAGCGCAGTAAGAACAATTAAAAGACCAGGTGGGACCACCCACCACCAGTAACCCAGAAAAACCGCACCCGTGCGAAAACCATGCTCTAAAATCTGCCCCCAGGTAGGTATGGATGGGTCACCCAGACCCAGGAAACTCAAACCTGCCTCTGCAAGAATAGCCGAGGGAGCAAAAAAGACAAGCTGAGCAAAAACATAGGATGCGGTATGGGGAAAGATGTGCCGGAAGATAACCCGCCTGCGAGAAGCACCCAGCGCTTCTGCCGCCTCCACTCCCTGTCCGGAGCGAATTTGTAACACTAAAGAGCGCACTATTATTGTTAAACCGGGCCAGCTAAATGCTACCAGGACTAAAATAATAAGCCACAGGTGCTGTCCGCCAATTAAAACTATAAAGATGAGTAAAGGAAGCATGGGGATATTGGATACGATATCTGCCGCCCGCTGAATAGCCATATCCAGATGACCACCCCGATAACCGCTCACCAGGCCAAGCAGAGTTCCTATCAGTGTACTTATGGTGGAGGCGGCAACACCAATTAAAAGAGCAACGGGAAGACCAAAAAGAAGTCCTTCTCTCAGGTCCCTGCCCAGTGCATCGGTTCCCATTAACCCGTAGACCGAGCCTCCTACTACTACCCGAGCCATACCCGCATAATCCTCAGGGTCATGAAGAACAAATTGCACATTTACCCGATAATCTCCCGGCAGAACCTCAAACTCATCCTCCGAAACAAAAGTTCCAAATAGTGCTGTTTCCAGTCGCCCCCGAAGCTTCTCCCGCGGCAAAAATACACCATATGTGCTCTCAAGAAGCTCAGACATAGCGCTAAATGCTCTTTCCTCACCACTCAGAAGAACGCGAAGCGGGGTATCAACATGGCGCCGATAAGGAGGACTTTCGCCAGGTCGGGGTCCACGCAGCACCTGACGATAGAGCAAGACTACATTTCCGTCTGGACGCACCAGAGAAGCACTCACAACAGGCGGTCGTGAGTGATAGACAATCTCGGATAGAGAAAGGGATATGAAAGTAGGCGGCTCATCAGCCTGGTAGCTGAAAGGTAGCTCGTATAAGTGCACCCAGGATGTTCCCACAGACTCAACCCGGGTGGGATTGCTTGCTTTTAGGATACGATGCTCTGCTCGTCTTTTCCTGGTAAAAAGATTGGTCCACACCGGAGGTGCAGCCTTGGGATTATCAGCCCACAAAACAGGGTTAGCCCAGCGGGCAGTCCCGAAATCTCTCGGATAGGTAAACACCACATAAAGTGAAATCATAACCAGGATGGTTAATAAGGTAAGACCTGCTTTACCCGGACCACTTGCCATCAATACTTGAAGAAATTTACCTGTTTCCATCTTAGCTATACCTCACTCGTGGGTCCAGCACAACATAGAGGATTTCCAGGATTATACGGGCAATCACATACAAGAGTGTAAACATAAAGGTAAGAGCCACAATCACCATTTCATCCGGTGTCCCCACAATCGCCTCATAGTAAAGGCGACCCATACCCTGCCAGATAAAGACAGTTTCCACCAGGATAGAGCCTCCCAAAGAGCCAGCCAGTCCAAGTATTAGCCCGGTGATGATGGGAGGTGCTGCCACTCGCAAGATATGCCGTTGAGTCACAATCTTCTCAGGTATACCCTTTGCTCGTGCCACGGTGACATGGTCCTCCTGAGCTACATTGAGAGTTATGGTGCGCACTACATAGATGTAAGGACCAACACTCGCCAGCACAAGCGCAAGAATAGGTAAAAGAGCATGGTGGAGCAGATCCAGGAACCGAGCAAACCCACCCTCGGGAGGTGGAAAACTGTACATACCACCTGATGGGAGCAGGTGAAAATGGAAGGCGAACAATAAAATGAGGAGAATTCCTACCCACCAGACAGGTAGGGCATAAGAGATGGCTGAAAAATAGCAGGTTATTCGGTCGGCCAGGGTACCGACCCTGCTGGCTAAGCGCACTCCCACCACGATGCCAATCCCGGCTGTTATCAGAAGTGATGTTGTAAGCAAAAGCACGGTGTTGGGAAGGCGCTCCAGAACGATATCAGCTATACGACTGCTCCCACGGAAACTGCGCAGAGTGCGAGCCTCTCCCAGGTCTAAAGTGAATACGCGAAATACCATGTCCGGGAGACGAAAGTACCAGGGTCTATTTAGACCATAAGAAACCTCCAGCTCCTGGCGATGCACTGTTAGAGCATGTTCCAGCTTATCCGGGTCCCTGATGGTTTCAGCAAGGGAAGTGCGCATTGTGCGAAGCTGTTCGCCGATGACCGCCTCCAGCATGCGGTCGGAAAAACCGGTGGCTCCCAGGGTGATTACCACCAAAAACTGAACCACCACGAGCACTCCTAACATACTGAGAGCTCGAACAAATAAAGGCCTTAACAAGGACATGCTCATTCCCTTACTTACTTTTGTGGAAAACTCTGAAAAGTCTAACTGCTGCCCTTTCCCTCGGTGTTCTCCAACGGTGGCGGCTTAGTTCTACTTTT
>JACUUP010000136.1 GCA_014859225.1 Candidatus Aerophobota bacterium | reverse complement strand
AATGGCAGATGCTAAAAATTACAAGGAAAAGGCTATCAATCTTCTCAAAAACTGGAAAAAGGAAAACTATGCTTTTGGCATTGATTGTTTAGGGAAGGTGGGAGATTTCGCCAGAGAAGAAGGTAAATCCTGCATGCTTGTTGTCACTGGTTGGGGAGAGGAGAAGTGGATTGAGGTATTCGTGGATGAGATTACATCATTTCTCAAAGAAAAAAAAGTTACTATTTTAGATATTATTGCTGGAGCAAGGGCGAATGCTCCCCGGGAAGATGTTTACAGAATCGCCAATCAGATAGGAAAGAAAAAGCCTGATAGCATCATTGCCGTGGGAGGAGGAAGTACAATTGATGCGGTAAAAGCTGCCGCAGTTCTTTCTACGTTAGCCTCTGATGATATTGAAACTTATTTTGGCATGGGGCTTGTAACAGAGAGGCTAACAGATGAAGGTACAAAACTCCCTCCCGTGATAGCAGTTCAGACTGCAGCAAGCTCAGGTGCGCACCTTACCAAGTACTCCAACATAACCGACCCTCTCACCGGACAGAAGAAACTCATTGTAGATGAGGCGATTGTTCCACCCCGGGCAGTCTTTGATTACAGAACTACCGTAGCCTCTCCCTACACAATTACCACTGATGGAGCACTTGATGGTATTGCCCACTGTCTTGAGGTTGTTTATGGGGCAACAGGTAAAGCTTTTTTTGATGAGGCGATGCAGATAGCAAAGGCGGGAATTAGCCTAATTGTAGATAATCTTCCCAGCGTGATAGATAACCCGAAGGATGAAAAGGCACGGGTTGCCATAGGTCTTGGCACTGACCTTGGAGGGTATGCGATTATGGTGGGAGGGACGAACTACGCTCATCTTTTCAGCTTCTCCGTGGTAAATAAGCTCACCCATGGAAGAGCCTGTGCCATAGTTAACCCTTATGCCACAGTATTTTTTGCTCCGGTGATGGAAAAACAGCTTCTTATGGTTGCTAATATACTAAAAAGGGCAGGGTATATAAAAGAAGATGCAGGAAACTACAGAGGAAAAGATTTGGGTATCCTTGTTGCAGAGGGTATGATTGCCCTTTCACGAAAAATCAACTTTCCTACCACCTTTTCTGAGGTGGGTGTTGATGATGAAGATAAACAAAGGATTTTAACTTCTGCTAAGAATCCGCAACTCTGGAGTAAGTTAGAGCAGGCTCCCGTCTCCTTGATTGCCAAAGATAAAACCGGTGGCATTGATGCAAAAAGAACCGAAGAGAACATTGATATCTACATGGGTGCTCTTTTGGATGCGATAATGAGTGGTGATTTTCATAAAATAAAAATTATGCCCGCTTAGCTACAGCAAATGAACACAAGAGGCTGGAAAAATGTTGATATTGAGTATGGAAAAAGCTACATCAGGGTGAAGGTTCCCGCACACTGTGATGTGCTGAAAATGAGGGATGTGCCTTCGCTTACAGAGCCGGCCAAAGAAATAGAGCATGCCTTATCTCATCCCATAGGAACTTCTCCTGTTGAGAAAATAATTTTCTCTTTCAAAAAACATCCCTCAGAAATGAGCGTTACTATAACTGTTTCTGATAATACAAGACCTGTTCCCTACAGTGCACAAAGTGAGGAGGGGATACTTTTTCCTCTTTTAAAAAGGCTAAAAAAAGCAGGTATAAAAGATGAAAATATTAACATCATTGTGGGCACGGGAACACACCTTCCTACCTCAGATGAATGGAAGAATGAAGCCTTAGGAGAAGTTATAACAGAAAGGTATAAAATAGAAGACCACAGCTCAACATCGTCTGAGCTTATCCCTATAGGAGCTTTGAAAGGGATTCAGGTCAGAATAAATAGAGATTTTATGCAGGCAGATATCCGTATTGCAACAGGTCTTGTGGAACCTCACTTCATGGCAGGAGTATCCGGTGGAAGGAAAGCGGTATGCCCAGGACTTATTAATCTTGAAGTAACACATCTTTTCCATGGCGTGGATTTTATGGATAACCCCAATGCGACCAACTTGGTTCTGGAGGATAATCCTTGCCATGAGTTTTCCTTGGAGGTTGCACGCAAAGTAGGGGTAGATTTCAGCGTAAATGTTACTCTCAACGGGGAGGGAAAACTTAGCGGTGTTTTTGCCGGTGCTCTTGAGAAGTCGCATCTTGAAGCAGTAAGAAAGTTAAAAGAGTTCTCGCTCATAGCTTGCCAGCAGGAGTATGATATAGTTTTAACCCAGGGAGGAAAGGTTGCCCTTAACCATTACCAGGCAGCAAAGGCAGCCTACGGAGCCATTCCCATAATTAAAAAAGGAGGAGTAGTTATTTTGCTTGCCCATAACAGCGATACAGAACCTGTAGGGAAGGATGAGTATAAAGAGGTGCTGAAGGTCTTAAAAGAAAAAGGACCTGGACGATTCACCGAATATATCAAAGATAAAAGCTGGAAGTTTCTGCCCGACCAGTGGCAGGTGCAAAAATGGGACCAGTTTTTCAGGAAAGTTGGCTCATTTGAAAATCTTATTTACTGCACAACAAATATATCCTCTGAGGATTTAAGGAAATTTCCTGGGAAAAGTGGCTATGATTTTGTAAGGCGAGAAAAAGCTACTCCAGAGGAGATGGTGCAAAATGCCATATTTTATGCCGTACAGAAGGCTCAGCAAAAACTAAAAAAAGAGCCTCAGATGGCTTTCATAAAAGAGGGTCCTTACGCAGTGCCTGTTGTTAGCCCAAATCCTTGAAGCAAATAGAGAGGGTCAGGTCTTGCAATATCACATAATAGAAATTATGCTTTGGGGAATTAACATGCTTCATGTCAAACGTTTAAGATTTGATCTGTTATCTTGAAAATGTGATATTGCAAGACCTGACCCCATCAAGTTGATTGGTGAGGAGAAAAAATGATAAAAAGAAGAACTAATGGCGTGCTTGTTCATATAACCTCCCTTCCCTCGCCTTATGGGGTGGGAGATGTAGGGCCTGAGGCTTATAAATTTGTTGATTTTTTGGCCGAGGCAAAACAGAACTTCTGGCAACTTCTTCCCCTAACCCCGACCCATCCTGTGTATGGTAACTCCCCTTATACCAGCTCCTCCGCCTTTGCGGCAAATAGCCTTTTGATAAGCCCTGATATGTTGATTAATCAGGGATTTTTAGAGAAAAAAGATGTCCGACCTGTTCCCTCTTTTCCCCAGGGGTGGTGTGATTATCAGGAGGCAACTTCTTTTAATGCCGGAATCTTAAACTGTGCCTATGAGCGCTTTTGCGCAAAAAAGGAAAAGGACTATGAGTATGAAAGATTCTGCAAAGAAAACTCTGCATGGCTTGAGGATTATGTTCTTTTTGTAGCTCTCAAGGAGCGTTTTGAAAAAAGAGCATGGGTCACCTGGCCCCCTGAAGTACGTGATAGAAAGCGGCATGCTCTGGCAGCGTTGAAAGAGGAGCTGAGGGAGAGAATCAAGCAAGAGAAGTTTTTCCAGTACCTTTTTTTCTCCCAGTGGCGAGCTCTCAAAAGGTACTGCAATGAAAAGGGTATCCAGATCATTGGAGATGTGCCTATCTACGTGAACTACGATAGTGCAGATGTGTGGGCTAATCCTGAGATATTCAAGCTGGATGAAGAAAAAAAACCTTCTGTAGTCAGTGGGGTTCCTCCTGATTATTTTAGTAAAACAGGCCAGCTCTGGGGAAATCCTATATACAGGTGGGAGGCGCTGGAACATACAGGCTACAGGTGGTGGGTGCAGAGGGTAAAACATAATCTCACCTTGTTTGATGTGGTCAGAGTTGACCACTTCCGAGGATTTATGGCCTGCTGGGAAGTTCCTGCAGGCGAGAGGACAGCGGTGAAGGGGAAGTGGGTGGAGGCCCCGGGGGAGGATTTTTTCCATACCCTCGGCAGGCATCTACCATATCTTCCCATTATTGCCGAGGACCTTGGAGTTATTACTCCTGATGTTAGAGAAGTTATGCAAAAGTTTGATTTTCCTGGAATGCGTGTGCTTCTTTTTGCCTTTGGAGAAGATAATCCTGCACACCCCTATTTGCCCCACAACTATGTAAAAAATTGTGTGGTTTACACGGGAACGCACGACAATAACACCGCACGAGGATGGTTTGAAAAAGAGGCAGCCATGGAGGAAAAAGA
>JACUUP010000135.1 GCA_014859225.1 Candidatus Aerophobota bacterium | reverse complement strand
ATTCCCTGGGATAAGTTCTCTCAAGAAAAAGATGAGTTCTACCAGCAGATTTTATCAAGAAAAAAAGAGGAGTTTATCTCTGACTGGTTTTTAAAAGTGAGAGAGCAAGCAAAAATTGTGGACAATACCTCTTTATTCTTCACCTCCTCCCCTTAAAGCTGATATAGAACCACGCTGGACTCTAACAACTACTCCACTTGCTATTTCGGCTTCTATATAGTTTTTCTTAACGCGAGTGATAGTGCCATAAATTCCCCCGGAAGTTACAATTTTGTCGCCCTTTTTTACATTTTTTACCATCTCCTGGTGTTCTCTTTGCTTTTTTCTCTGGGGAAGAATCAGCAGAAAATAAAAAATCACAAAAATTAAGATCAAAGGAACAAGCGCCCCAAAAAGACCTCCTGCTCCAGTTTGTCCATTAAAAGCCCAGGCTGCATCAAACATTATTTCCCTCCTCGTTTTTTAGGTTTTTAAAATTATCAATGACCTCTTGTTTAAAATGCATGAAACTATTTTTTTTAATTGCCATCCTTGCTTTTCTTACCAGCGAAGCTAAAAAATGAAGATTATGGTAACTGGTAAGCCTTATTCCTAAAATCTCCCTTGCCCATATGAGATGCCTTATATAAGCGCGGGTATAATTTTTACACGTATAGCAACTGCAAAGAGCATCAAGTGGTGCGTTATCCTCTTTGTGCCTTGCATTTCTAATATTAACTTTTCCATTCCAGGTGAAAACAGTCCCTGTGCGTGCAATGCGGGTAGGCATAGCACAGTCAAACATATCAACTCCTCTTTCTATTCCTTCAAGTATTTCCCCGGGAGTCCCAACTCCCATAAGATAACGCGGTTTTTCTGTGGGAAGGAGCATATTTACAAAAGAGATAATTTCAAACCTCAAATTGTAAGGCTCTCCTACAGAAAGACCTCCCAGGGCATATCCGTCGAAGTTTAGTTTAATGAGCTCATCTACTGCTTTTTTTCTTAGGTCTTTGAAGGTTGAGCCCTGCACTATTCCAAAAAGACCTTTTTCTCCCCTGTAGTAGTTTCTACTTGTTTTTGCCCAATTTAAGGTTCTTCTCAGGGCCTCTTTTGCTCTCTCAAAAGATGCAGGATACGCTAAGCACTCATCCAGAACCATCATTATATCTGAGTCCAATCTAACCTGGATGTCAACTACATCTTGCGCAGTTAAAAAATGTTCGCTCCCATCAATATGTGACCTGAAACTTACTCCCTCTTCATTTGTTTTTTGCAGCGAAGATATGCTGAATATCTGGTATCCCCCACTATCAGTGAGGATAGGTCCTGGCCAGTTTATAAAACTGTGCAGCCCTCCAAGCTTTTTTATTATTTGCCATCCAGGTCTAAGATAAAGATGGTAAGCATTGCAAAGAATTATCTCTACCCCTATAGTCTGAAGCTCCTCAGGGGACATTGCTTTAACTGTTCCCTGAGTTCCCACAGGCATAAATACAGGGCTGTTAAAGTTGCCCCGGGGAGTGGAGATTATCCCACTTCTTGCTTTGCTTTTGCTATCCTCGTGGGTTAAGTGAAACTCCAAATAATTCCCCTTTTTATGTATATATGATACCAGTAAATAGAACAAATGTCAAATAATGAGCATGGCATCACCATAAGATAAAAAGCGGTATCCCTTATCTAAAGCTTCTTTATATGCCAGAATGAGCTTTTCTCTTCCCACAAAAGCAGAAACTAACAAAAGTAAGGATGAGCGAGGTATGTGAAAGTTAGTAATGAGAGCATCAACTATTTTAAATTTATATTCAGGGTAAATAAAAAGCTCTGTCCAACCTTCTCCAGATGAAAGAGCGCTTTGGGAAGAGTTTGTCTCCAGAGCTCTAACAGTAGTGGTGCCAACAGCTATAACCCTGCCTCCCCTCTTTTTACATTCGTTTATTTTTTTTGCTGCCGATGGAGAAATCTTGAAATATTCAGCTGGAAGGTGATTTTTCTCTACATCTTCTTCCCCGAGAGAAAAAAAGCTTGCCCATCCAGTATGCAAGATGAGTTCAATTATCTCAACCCCTTTTTCTTTAATTTCTCTTAAAAGCTCAGGGGTAAAGTGAAGTCCTGCCGTGGGTGCTGCTACTGCACCTGAGTTTCGGGCATAAACAGTTTGATATTCGTTTTCATCCTTACAGGTAGGCCCTTTTTTTCTTTTTATATAAGGGGGAAGGGGAATCTTACCTGCTTTAAAAAGGTTATCTTCCAGTGAACCTGCGCTTGCAAAATCAACCAGAGCGCTACTTTTTTCCTTTTTCTGGATTATCTTTGCTGTTAGTTCTGAGCCGGGAAAAACTATCTTGTCATCTTCCTTGATTTTTCTGAAAGGCTTAAGAATGCACTGCCATCTGTTATCTAGTATCTTCTCAAGCAAAAATACCTCTGCTTTCCCTCCCGTTCTCCTCTTTTTTCCTGTAAGTCTTGCCGGTATAACTTTTGTAGTATTGATTACCAGGGCATCTTTTTTTTGTAAATAATCTACAATATGATAAAATATTCTGTGCTCTATTTTTCCATCTTTGTGCAAGATTAACAGTCTACATCTATCCCTTGGGTGGTGTGGTTCTTGAGCAATAGACCCTTTTGGTAGATAGTAGGTAAATTCATTTACCTTCATTTTTAATGTGCTCCTTTTATTTTTAAAAAAATTTAGAATAATTATAGTAAAAAACAATTCAGAGAAAAAACAATGGATGAGGAGAAAGTTAAAAACAAAATTTCCCCCCGGGAAAGGCAAAGAGGGTTAAAATATGTTTTATATGATGGAATGATGTTTCAGACAATGTTTAATTTATCCAGTGGCTCCGTTATAACTGCTTTTGCCCTTCTCATGGGAGCATCCAATTTAGTTATAGGATTGCTTGCCGCCGCTCCCTTTTTAGCAAATATATTTCAAATCCCCGCTGTAGTTCTGGTGGAAAAGGTTAGAAAACGCAGGTTAATTGTAATTTTAGCATCCCTCATTAACCGGGCCTGGCTGTTAGTTTTTGCTGTCATACCGCTTATTTTTATGCACAGAGGGCTTTCCATCCTTGCAGCAGGTGTTTTTTTTGCCGGTATTGCCGCTGCTTTCTCTGCCTGTAGCTGGAGTTCCTGGATAAGAGACCTGGTGCCGGATGAGATTCGGGGACATTTTTTTTCCAAACGTCTGATGTGGAGTTACATCCTGGCTATGCCCGTATTTTTGGCAGCTGGTCGTTTTGTTGATTTCTGGCAGGCAAAATTTCCCGCACAACCTGCTCTTGGCTACTCTATAGTGTTTCTTCTTGCTTTCGGTTTTGGTGTGGGCAGCATACTCGCACTTCGGGCAATTCCGGATATTCCCATGGAAAAAGCCGCTGAGAAAGTTTCCCTGTTGCGTATGATAGTGCCTCCTTTCAAGAGTGATAATTTTAAAAAAATGTTAAAATTTACCACCCTCTGGGCTCTGAGTTTTAACTTTGCCGTGCCTTTTTTTACTGTTTATATGCTGAAAAGGATGGGGCTACCACTGGGCACTGTAATATTTTTTTTAGTGATAAATCAACTTTTCTACATATCCTTTCTTGGTATCTGGGGCAAACTCACAGATAAATTTTCCAATAAGTCGGTAATGGGGGTAAGTGGAATATTTTTGCTTATCTGTGTAATTGCCTGGCCTTTCACTACTCTTCCAGAGATATATGCCGCCACCTTTCCGCTTTTAATCCTTATTCATATCCTTAAAGGAGTTGCTGTTGCGGGGGTTTCTATTGCCTCCTTTAATATAGCTTTCAAATTAGCTCCCCCGGCTGATGCCACTAAATACCTCGCTGTAAATGGCGCCCTGGCTTCTGTGGGCATGGGAATTGGTCCTATCTTAGGAGGGATTCTGGCTGATGTGTTAGACTTGATGGAACTTTCCTTAGTTTTCCGCTGGTTGCCCTCCGAACAAGCACGGGCAGTCTATCTTCTTAACTTTAAAGGACTGGACTTTCTCTTTTTTATTGCCTTTATTTTAGGATTTTATGCTCTTTCCTGCTTATCTCATGTTCAGGAAAAAGGAGAGGTATCTAAAAAAGTGGTTTACCGGGAGTTTTTAAGTGAGACCCGAAGGGTTATTAGAAACCTCTCTAATATGGGAGCCTTTTACAGTCTTGTTTATTTTCCTATCCAGCTCCA
>JACUUP010000134.1 GCA_014859225.1 Candidatus Aerophobota bacterium | reverse complement strand
TTCCCTTGACAGCTTGTTTTAATATGATACTTTTAAAGTCAGGAGATTATATATGGCAAAACTTGTCAGGATGAGTCTGGGCGAGGTTCTCCTGAAAGAGAATTTTGTGGGTGAGGATGATTTACAAAAAGCCCAGAGGCATCAGAAACAACATGGAGGAAGTTTAGCTGATATTTTAATAAGGTTGGGATTTGTAACTGAAGAGCAACTGGTGATTGGGCTTGCCAAACAACTCGGCATTCCCCATGTGAAGTTAAGTAATTACAAGATAGACCCTGAGGTTATGGAAACATTACCGGCTGAGCTTATCCGTAGGGAGAAAATAGTTCCCCTGGCAAAATCGGGAAATAGCTTAACAGTTGCAACAGCTGACCCTTTAAATGTGCTTCTCATAGATTCTCTTCGGGCAAGAACCGGCTACAATATTCAAACTATTGTTGCAACACCCAGTGAAATTGAGCAGGTTATATCCAATTATTTTTCTGCCAGGGCAGAGCAAAATATAAGCACTCTTATCCAGCAATCTACAGATGAGGATACTTTAACCGTCGTGGAAGGGGATGAATCGGTTAATTTGGATGAGCTTCTTCAAGAAGCTGAGCAGGCTCCCATTATAAGGATGGTAAATATGATTCTTTCCCGGGGAATAAGAGAAAGAGCAAGCGACATTCACCTTGAACCCTTTGAGCAGAAAATGCAGGTTCGCTACCGCGTGGATGGGATTTTGTATTCTGCTATAAACTTGCCCAAGCGAGTGCAAAATGCAGTAGTTTCCCGTATAAAAATTTTATCTGAGATGGATATTGCCGAGCGCAGACTCCCTCAGGATGGAAGATTTAGAGTCAAGGTTTACAACCGCGATATTGACTTCAGAGTTTCTACAATTCCTACGCGATTTGGTGAAAAGGTTGCCTTACGTGTTCTTGACAAAGCACAGCTTATGGGTTTGACTATTGACCGCTTAGGGCTGGAAGGTGATGTGCTGAAAAAGTATCAAAAAGCTATCAATCAGCCTTACGGAATGATTATTTTAACCGGTCCTACCAGCTCGGGTAAGTCTACCTCACTTCATGCAGCCATAAAAGCGCTGAACACTCCTGACAGAAATATCCTCACCATTGAAGACCCGGTTGAATACGAACAGGAAGGAATCAATCAGGTCCAGGTACATGAAGAGATAGGTTTAACTTTTGCCCGCGCCCTGAGGGCTTTTCTCAGGCAGGACCCTGATATAATTATGTTAGGAGAGATGAGAGATTTAGAAACCACAGATATAGGGATAAAAGCTGCTCTTACCGGACATCTTTTATTTACTACTCTTCATACCAACGATGCGGTAGGAGCTACAACAAGACTGCTTAATATGGGGATTGAGCCCTTTTTAATAGCTGGCTCTCTTATTTTTGTGGGGGCTCAGCGTCTTATGCGTAGAGTTTGCAGGGAATGTGCTGAATCTTATCAGCCCTCAGCTGACCTTATAAAAGAGTTTAGCATTGAAAAAGAGCCTGAGGATGTTGTTTTTTATCGGGCAAAGGGATGTAACATCTGCAACAATACGGGTTACCGGGGAAGAATGGCAGTCATGGAGGCTCTGGAAGTTGACGATGATATAAAGGATTTACTAATAAAAAGGGCTTCAGAGATTGAAATTAAGAAGGTAGCCCTGGAAAAAGGAATGGTTACTTTGAGAGAGAATACGCTTGCCAAGGTAATAAAAGGGGAAAGCACTCTGGAGGAGATGGGGAGGGTGGTAGGCGTGAGTAGCAGTTATGCATAATATATCCACCGTAGGACAGGCGTTGTGCCTGTCGTTAGGAATCTTGGTAGGTGCAAGTATCAGCTATGAATAATATACATGAAGGTTAAAGCCATGCCAGGTTACGCGTATATAGCCAGGGATGAGAGAGGAAGAAAAGTTAGAGGTGAGCTGGAAGCAGAAAATGAAAGAGCGGTAGTTTTGCGTCTGCGTCCGCGCAGACTCACCCCCATCTCTATAAAGAAAAAATCCGCCCTAACTGGAATTGGCGGAAAAGACATATCAAGTATTTCAATTTTTAAGCCACGGGTTAAAACAAGAGATATTGTTATTGCTTTTCGCCAGTTTGCCACCCTTATAAATGCCGGGCTTCCCATGGTGCAGTCCCTGGATATTTTAATTGAGCAAACACAGAACCTTACTCTTAGAGAGACTTGCATTAAAGTAAGAGAGGATGTTAAAGCCGGAGTCTATCTATCTGATGCCTTTTCTCGCCACCCTAAAAGATTTTCACCCTTAATCTGCAATCTGGTAAAAGCAGGAGAAACAGGAGGAGCGCTTGATGAGATTCTTTTAAGGCTGGCAAATTATCTTGAGGATGCAGAAAATATTAAAAATAGAATAAAAGGAGCTATGCGCTATCCTGTTTTTGTATTGTTTATGGCAGGCGGCTTGTCCGTAGCTTTGCTTTTTTTTATTCTGCCCAGCATGGAGGAGCTATTTAGAGAAGGTTTTGGGGTGGAACTTCCTGCTTTTACGAAGTTTGTTCTTGATTTATCCAGGTTTTTAAGGGAACAGTTTTACATCCTTCCCCTGATTATCGCAGCAATTTATCTTGGTTACCTGGCACTGAAAAAAACAAAAAAAGGAGCCTACTGGCTGGATAGTTTAAAATTGAAGATACCTGTTCTGGGGAAACTCTTCCATAGAATATCCCTATCAAGATTTAGCCGCACCCTTGCTACGTTATCTAACAGTGGTGTTCCTATTCTTGAGGCTTTATCACTCACCGGAAAGGCTGCGGGAAATAAAATTGTGGAAAGAGCTGCCGAGGAATCAAGAGAAGCCATGAGAGAGGGGGAGACTATTGCTGCTCCCCTGAAAAAATACCCTATTTTTCCCCCTCTTGCTGTGAGCATGATTTCTGTGGGTGAGAAGACAGGTAATCTTGATACTATGTTAAATAAAATAGCCGACCTTTACGATGATGAGGTTAAGCGAATGGTAGATTCTCTTACCAGTTTAATTGAACCTCTCCTTATAGCTTTTCTGGGAGGGACAGTGGGAATAATAGTTATAGCGATGTATCTTCCCTATTTCACCATGTTCCAGCATATAGGGGGATAAAAAATCCATGCATTATCGGGACAGCTCCTTTGCTCCTGCTTTTTTTCTTCGCCTGGGTCTTTTTGAGCTTCTTTTTTTAACTCCGCTCATCTTCTACGGGTGGGCTACCACCTTCTCTTCCGTTAAGCAGACCTTTGCCCAGATTGTTTGCCTTGTGCTTGTTTGCGTTTTTTTCTTTGCAGCTTTGCATAAAAAAGTGATTTTTCCACCCCTCTCATCAGTAAGTCTTTTTATTATTTTTTTTGCTTTATTCTCCCTTTTATCCTCCCTCTGGAGTGCATCTTTTTATGCCTCTTTTCTTGGCTTAGGTGTCTGGGGTGTATTTTTCTTTGTTTATTTTTTAACCTCAAGTATTGTGGAAAATGAAAGATGGATGGTAATTTTACTCATTGCAACCATTAGCTCAGGATTTTTTGCCGCCTGCTACGGTTTCCTGCAGTTTTATGGGATAGAGCTTCCTATCTGGAGAGAAGTTGCGGGGAGGATGCGTCTTTTTTCCACCTTTGGCAACCCCAATTACCTGGCAGCCTACCTTACCGCAGCCCTGCATCTTGGCGCTCTTCTTTTTTTTGTCCAGAGGGGAAAATGGAAGATTTTGTGGATAGCTATCATCTCTATTCTTTACGCAAGCCTTCTTATGACTCATACCCGGGGTGCCTGGGTAGCGCTTTTTTTCTCCAGCTTATTCGTTTTAACTTTACTTATTCTTTATGCGGGCAGGTTTTTTAAGAAAAATAAACGTTCCCTTATTTTGCTGACAGTTGTAATTGCTGCGATTACACTCATTTACTCAACTCCCAATCCTCTTAACTTTGGAAAAACCAACCTGGTGCAAAGAAGTCTTTCGGTGGTGGATTTTAAGTCCACTGCCCGCCAGCGCCTTTTAATCTGGAATGCCGCACTTGAGCTTATAAGGGAAAAACCTTTTTTGGGCTGGGGAGTAGGAACATTTGGCATTCATTATCCTGAGGCTCAGGGAAAGTTTTTATCCCGGGAGGAAAATAGAGGTTATCTTCCCCAGACAAATCGTTCCATAAATGCCCATAACGACTATCTTCACATATGGGTAGAGAAAGGTCTGGTGGGACTTTT
>JACUUP010000133.1 GCA_014859225.1 Candidatus Aerophobota bacterium | reverse complement strand
TTCCCCGGACATACTGGGGGAAGTATCTGTCTTCTGGTAGATAATGCTCTTTTTACTGGAGATACTCTTTTTGTTGGCTACTGCGGAAGGACTGATTCTGCAGGAGCAAGCTCAGAGAAGCTTTACCATAGTTTATTTGACAAAATTGCAAAACTTCCGGTTGAGATAAAAGTTTATCCCGGTCACAACTATGGGAAAAGACCTGTATCAACAGTTGGATATGAGAGGTTGCATAATCCTTATTATCAGTGCAAAAATAGGGAGGAGTTTGTGGAGCTTAGAAGAAAAGGGGTTTAGTGCAGGAAAGCCAAAGTCTTATAATTTATCAATCCCGTGTCGTTTAAGCCACTCTTCAAAATCTCCCTCTCGCTGGTCAAAAAACTCTTTATCATAGTTTTCCTCTAATTTTCTTATCTGTTCGGCAAGTTTTGGTTGTTTTGCAACAAGTTCATTTATATTTGTTTCAAACTCATCGCTTCTCTGAGATAACTCATCTAAATCAATATCTATACCTATCAGTTTAACCAATCTTTTTATCATTACCTTAATCCCTTTTGGATTTTCGGTTTGTACATAAATTGGTATTTCAGCTACAAAGCTTATCATCTCCATCCCTTTTTGCCGGGAAAGCTTTGTGAGCAGGGTAACGATACTTGCAGGGCCTTCGTAGTTTGTAAATCTAACATCGTATTCTTTAAGTGCTTCTTTTTGTTTTTGGCTGGAAAAAGAGCAGGATACCCTCACTTCGCGTGTGTGGGGAATAAGACCAGCTACACTGCCCACAAAGTACATTGCCCTCACATCAAATCTTTTAGCTATCTCCCATATGCAGTTTGAGTACTCGGACCATCTAAGATTGGGTTCTTTTCCCTGGAAAAAAATTAAATTGTTCTTTTCATCACAGAAAAATTCATTTTGTGTATACCCAAAATCCACCACGATACCGTTTTGTATCCTGGTATGAGGCCTAAACTCCGCTACCTGCTGCATAGTTCCTGGCAGGTTAAAGATATAAAAATTCTGTGGGTCTATCTCGGCAAATTTTTTTGCCTTTAACTTATTTTTTAGATATTCCACCGTTCCCGTAGATACACTTCCTCCATCCATCCACCCTGAAAAACTCAAAAGCATTGTTGCATTTTTAACATCTGGTTTTTCATAAATAATAAGGTTCTGCATTTATCTCCCCCTTTTTTATAACAGTATACCAATTTATCCTCTGCCTGCAACTTCTGCTCCTTGACTAAATTTTCAGGTTAGAATGTAGAAAAGTTATACTTTGTAAACAAGGAAAAATGATAAAAGGGCGGCTAAAAGTGGAGTTGCAACCCAGCCAGCAAAGACACCCAGAAGCATCCTTTTATTCATTGCCCTGGTCCCTCTAATAAGTCCTATACCAGCTATAGCTCCCACGATTGCCTGGGAGTTGGAGACAGGAACCTTGAGTTCTGTAAAAAGCTGAAGAGTAATAGCTGCGGACAAAACAGTTACGAAGGCAGAAAAGGCTCCCAGGGGCAGGATTTTTTTCTCTCTCCCTCAAGATAGAAAAAAAACGCCTCCTTCCAGCTATCTATTAACTCTTTTACAACGTGAACGTGCCTTTCTATCAGTTGCTGCGCCTCACTTTCTTTTTTGAAAAGTTTTTTGAAGGAAAACATGCTATACCTACCTCTCTATTTTTATAAAAATCTCAACAATTGACTTTTCTTAAAAAATAAGTATAGTGTAATAGGTCTGGGCGGATAGCTCAGTTGGGAGAGCGCTGCC
Source organism: Candidatus Aerophobota bacterium (assembly GCA_014859225.1). Taxonomy (GTDB): domain Bacteria; phylum Aerophobota; class Aerophobia; order Aerophobales; family B3-G15; genus Kmv34. The sequence continues at coordinate 2,431 of JACUUP010000133.1, read as the reverse complement.
TTCACGCGGCAGAGGTCGCGGGTTCAAGCCCTGCTCCGCCCACCACAAATGGGGCCGTAGTTCAGTTGGCTAGAATGCCAGACTGTCGATCTGGAGGTCGCGGGTTCGAGTCCCGTCGGCCCCGCCAGCAAATACCAGCACTAATACTGCATTAAGATTCCCCAGATAGCTCCAATGAAATTTTCTTAACAGCTTTTCTCACTACCTCAATGTTATCTATATTATCAATTATTACTTTAAGATAATTTTCCTTAAAAACAACAAAACCATTTGGGAGTTTGATAAAATATTTCTCAAATGAATTTATCATTTTTTGATAGATATCCTTTATTCTTGTTCTCGGGTTTCGAATCTTTTCCTTTAATTTATCTGGGTTCCAAACAACATAAGGAATTGTAACTACCGTCTTTTTCCCACTCGCTGTTCGAGCTTCTTTTCTTTGACTTACCTTGGCTACCTGAAATCCTATATCACTAACTTTTGCATCAATCCCACGCACATCCAGTTCTGCATTCGCTTCAAGTTGCAAATCCTTCTCTTCTTTGGCGCAGGCATACTCAAATACATAACAAAAGTCTAACTGGGTAAGAACTGAAACCCAGGTTCTATACATCCGCGCTTTAAATCCTTTCTTAAACCAACCATCATTGTCTTTATCAAAATAATATTTCTTGAACTGTTTCAGTGCTTCTTTGCTTTGGGAATTATTATCAAGCTCTTTCCAAAAAGTTTCAAACCACCCGTCAAAACTTAAAAATTGCCTTTCATCCCAGTAATACTTGAATATTGATGTTAGTGGTAACATCTCTTTGGGCAAATCTTGCTCCACCCACTTGATGTTTTTCAGTTCCTCTCGGAATTTGTTCAGTGGAATAGTTTCAAGAAAATCACGGTATTTTTTAAGGTCGTTTTCTGGGTTTTTCATAATATCTCCATTTTCTTTATTTTCTGCCATTCTTTTTCTGTGGGTAAAGGAAGGCTCTTCAATTGGGTAATACTTAAATGATAGGTAATTTCTCTATACACCTCTTTAATATATTTTCTTACATAATCTGAATTGAGATATGCTATTATTTGAGAATCGCTCAGATTAAACTTCATAGTAAATAAATCATTCTTTCTTAAAAGGTGGTAAACATCTCCCATCCAGGGATAACATTTTTCATCTATAGCTGCCCCTACTTTTCCATTTTCTCTGAAACCCAAACCAACAACGATATGCGGGATATCAAAATATCCTCTAAGTTTCTTTACTTCTGACTTTTTAATCCAATAACCTGTAAGATTGTTATAGATAATCTTGTTACATTTAAGATTCCGCCCATTTAACAGAGGCAGATAATTATCTACCCGAAAGGGGCTATCTTTTCTTATGTAAGGACTATGTTTAATTTCAGGTGTCCTGGGTGAAATCCTGATTTCGTAAATATCGCCTAACCTGTAAGAACAAATATCTTCCATAGTATGCGTATAATCTGTTTCAAACTTGACTACTTCACCTTGCCAGTGAGGATTAATTTTTATTGTACTAATCTTATTATCTATATATTCCAGAAGTTCCAACCTAAAAGTGAACTTATCGGATTTAATAAAATTTAACACTACTGACGAAACATCAGCTTCGGGTTTAAACACATCCGGGCCCAAATAAATTATAGCAGTTCCACCATTTTGGGATAAAAAAGTTCTCAGTTTTTTAAATTCATCTAAAATCATAAATGTAGGAGGAACGATAAAAATCAATTGCCCTTCGGGTTGAAGCAACTTAATAGATTGTTCTATAAACGCACCGTAAACATTATATTTTCCATACCAGGTCACATACAGACTCTTATATTTTTCCTTAGTAGCAGGGTCAATTTTTATGGTGTAGTGTTTGGAGAGACTGGGAATGCCATAAGGCGGATTACCAATAACTAAATCAAAAGATAACTCTGGTTGCCATAAAAGATAATCATCCCTGATTATATTAATATCGCCAGCAATGTTTACAGTGCTTAAATAATTGATAATATCTTGATTAATTTCTACCCCAAAGAGTTTTGCTTGTTTGAAAAGTGCAGGTTGATTCCTCCTTATTCCAACCAAAAACTGTGCCAAGCCACAGGCAGGTTCTAAGATAGTAATGTCTTTTTTATCACTGTACTTAGTAGCATCAATTAAGTTAAGCATAAAATCAACAATCCGTTCGGGTGTAAAAAACATCCCGTAGTCTTTCTTGACACCTTTTAGATTATTATTTACTATGCTTTGGTGGATTTTGTAGTCCACCAAAGCTTCTTCTCTCACCAGTAATGGTTCGTATCTTTTTTGTGGATACCTTATCCTTTTCATATTCTTATTCCCTTCTCAAAGCGACCAATGTCGCCTAACTTCAAATAACTGAGGTAGTTCGTTTATGCACGACTCTATTATACCAAATCTAAAATAA
>JACUUP010000132.1 GCA_014859225.1 Candidatus Aerophobota bacterium | reverse complement strand
TCATAGAAGGTGAGGAAACAGTTAGTAATGGGTCTATAAGTGCCACGGCGGGTAAAAGAAAAGGGCTTCCAATAAGCATCTTTACATTTGTCTTATCATCGGTAATGATGGTATATATAGTGGCTTCACTTCCTGTTCCTGCTGTGGTAGGTATAGCTATAAGGGGGGCCCCCGGCTCAGGTATCCTGTCCAGCCCCTTATAGTCCTGAATCAATCCTGAATTTGAAGTCATGATGGAAATAGCTTTAGCTGTATCAATTGGACTTCCACCACCCAGAGCAATAAGCAGATTACAGTTTTTCCTGCGATAAATATTTAACCCTCTCTCCACATACTCTACAAGCGGCTCTGTGGTTACTTCATCAAAGACCTCATAAGATATATTTTCTGAAGTAAGAGATTTTTCAATCCTGGTAAGATATCCCATTTCTGTCAAATTCTTATCAGTAACTATAAGGGCGCTTTTCGCGCCTAATTTCTTAGCTTCTTTGCCTACCTCACAAGATGCACCATTACCTACTACGACTACAGAAGGGATGCGGAAAAAACGAACCTCTTGCATACCTGCTCCTTTTCCTACATATTTAATTTTATGGGAATTATCAACCCCCAGCAATTGTGGGGAAAATGCTAACTACATCACCCTCACCCGGGAGATAGTTAAGCTCAGCATGAACTCCATTTGCCAGTATCATCCAGAACTATGGCTTTAAGATTTTTTGAACCCATTACCGCTCCCATTCCTCCCCTGCCGGCATGACGGTTGGATCTACCCTCTCTCTAATTTTCAAATTGGTCATATTAACCCTGTATATCTTTCTCTATGTCACTTATTATTTTATTTTCCCTACAAACTCTTTTATCGTCCTAACAAGAGATTCAGAATTAAGTCCATATCTTGCCCAAAGCTCTGCAGGAGGGCCAAGTGTGGAGTAAACGTCGGGAATACCTACTAATTTCATGGGAACAGGTTTTTCTTCCACTACTACCTCCGCTACTGCTCCACCTAAACCCCCTATAATACTGTGGTCCTCTACAGTGATTATAGCACCTGTTTCCTCAGCTGCTTTTATAACTGCTTCCCTGTCAATAGGTTTTACAGAAGCCATATCAATGACCCGTGCGTGTATCCCTTCTTTTTCCAGCTCATTTGCGGCAACAAAAGATTCCTGAACTACAGGACTTCCCGCAGCAATTATCGTGACATCATTTCCCTGTTTGATTGTGGCAGCCTTACCTATTTCAAATGGGCACTTTTTCACACTTTCGTAAATCATAATGGGAGATTCCAGTCCTCTAATCAAGCGAATATAGCATGGACCTTCGTATTCTGCAGCACATTGCAGAACTTTTACCGTCTGAATACTATCCGAAGGAACCAGAACTGTCATATTTGCCATGGAACGCATAATAGCTATATCCTCGGTGGCGTGATGAGTTGTTCCTCCAGGTCCCATACTTAATCCTGCATGAGTTCCTACTATTTTAACGTTGAGTTTTGGGTAGGTAATATCAGTCCTGACCTGTTCACAGACCCTCATGACAGCAAAAGCAGCAAAGGTAGCAAAAAAAGGAATAAGTCCACAGGTAGCCATGCCTGCACATACACCCACTGTAGCCTGTTCGGTCAGCCCTGTCTCAAAAAATCTCCCCGGCAGTTCAGCAGCAAAATCCTTCAATTTAGTAGAAAGCATAAGGTCAGCGGATAAAGCTACAATTCTTTCATTTTTTCTTGCAAGTTCAATCAATGCTTTGCCAAAAACATCCCTCGGGGCAAGGTCTGCCATATCTGCCATTGTCCAGCTGGATACTTCTGCCATTTACACCCTCCCTTTAAACAGATTTTTGTTCTAATTGTTTTAACTTATTATTTAACTCTTCCAGTGCCATCCTGTATTGCTCCGAGTTAAACTGCCCGTAGTGCCATTCATACTTATCCTCAATAAAAGAGATTTCTTTTCCTTTAACCGTATGTGCAATAACCATAGTAGGTTTTCCTTTAACTCTTGCTGCCTCCTCGTAGGCATCTAAAAGCTGGTCAAAGTTATGTCCATCACATTCTATAACATGCCAGCCAAAAATTTCTAATTTCTTACCTATGGGCTCAAGCGTCATAGTTCCTTCTATCCCCCGCTCTCCCAGAATACCTGGACCCTCTGTAGGACCATCAAGGCTGTATTTGTTTCTATCTATGGTGGCACATAAATTGTCCAGCTTAAAATGGGAAATAATTTCTATGGCTTCCCAGGTTGAACCTTCAGCCACCTCTCCATCGCTTAAAACCACATATACCCTGTAGTCTTTCTTTAAATATTTGCCCGCCATAGCCATACCCGCAGCAATAGGAGTGCCATGACCCAAAGAACCGGTACTCATATCACAACCTAAGATTTTGTTCATATCCGGATGCATTCCAAATGGACTATCCAGCTTATTAAAAGTGGGTAAAATGTCGGGCGAGAAAAAGCCTTTTTCTGCCAGTACTGGACAAAGTGCAGCGCAGGCATGTCCTTTACTTAAAATAAAACGGTCTCTCTCTTCCCACTTTGGATTAACAGGACTAACCCTCATTATCCCCCCGAAGTATAGTGTGGTCAAAATATCCATAACTGACATGGAGCCTCCGTAATGCCCGCTTGCTTCTGAATCCCTCATCATCTCCAGTGTCATTATACGCAGTTTGATAGCCTTTTTCTCCAGTTCATGCACCAGCTTTTTGCGGTTTTCTTCGCTCATTCCTACCTCCCATTTAATGTTCTTGTAATTTACCTACTTTCTCATACTTTAAGAGTTTTTTACTATGACTAAATTGAAAAGTGGCTAAGCACCAGAAATAGTTTTTAAAATACTCAACAATTTCTCATCTCGCCACTTATAAAGCTCATCTAAGCTATTTTCTCCTATTTCTTCCTTTATTCCTTCCACTATCTTTTTTACTGCCAGAGGTGGAATTGAAGTCCAGCTACTCATAGAACTCCACCACGTCTCAAATGCTGGCCCCAGATGCTTTACAAATTCTTCAATTCCTCCCTTTCCACCTCCCAGATGATAGATAAGATGAGGACCCATTAAAACCCAGCGAAGCCCTGGTCCCGCACAAATAGCAAGATCCACATCCCTCACTGATGCAACATCTCTACAAACAAGGTCAATTGCCTCTCGCCACAAAGCGGCACAAAGTCTATTGGCTATATACCCGGGAACTTCCTTCTTTACCTTCAGGGGAATTCTTCCCACTCGTAAGTAAAAGCGGTAGGCTACCTCCATGGTGTTTTTAGAGGTTTTTTTGCCAGGAACAAGCTCCACTAAAGGGATAAGATGTGGAGGGTTAAAGGGATGAGCGATTATGCACCTCTCGGGATTCCTGGTGAATTTTTGAATATCGCTCATTAAAAGACCGGATGAGCTACTTGCCAGAATGACATCTTCAGAACAGATGGAATCCATCTGGGCAAAAAGCACCTTTTTAACCTCAAATCTTTCACACACTGATTCCTGAACATAATCGGCATCTTTAACTGCTAAAGATAAATCTGTGGTAAGAAAAATTCTATTTAAAGTAGAGGTAATGTTCTCATTCACTAATCCATTTTCTTTCAAAAGTTTTAAGTTTTTTTCTACGGTTTGAAATGCCTGTTCCAGATATTCTTTTTTTATGTCATGCAGATTAACCTTATAACCTTTAGCCGCAAAAAGAGTTGCCCAGCTTGTGCCTATCGTTCCCGCACCAACAACCGCAATCTTCTTAATTCCTTCGCTAGCCTCCATTACTTCACTTTCATTCTCCACAGAGAGTATCCCTTCACATTTTTTTTCGTTTTCTTGACACACTATCTCACCCGTTATTAAAACTTTCCTAAATTTTTTTGAAAATCTTCAGCATCTCTCAACAACCAGAGCCATTCCCATCCCTCCACCCACACAAAGAGAAACAACCCCCAGGGAAACATCTCTTCTTTGCATCTCGTGAAGAATTTTTACTATAAGAATCGCACCTGTAGCTCCAATTGGATGCCCCAGAGCAATAGCACCTCCATTTACATTAAGCTTTTCCTCAGGAATAGGTAACTCTCTTAAAACACCCAAACACTGAGCAGCAAATGCCTCATTAAGTTCAAAAAGGTCAATATCATCCAGGACAAGCCCCGCCTTTTTGAGGGCTTTCTTAATGGCAGATACCGGTGCCATTCCCATCATCTCGGGTTCTATTCCCACCAGGGCATACGATTT
>JACUUP010000131.1 GCA_014859225.1 Candidatus Aerophobota bacterium | reverse complement strand
TGCGGTGTATGATTATCTGGAAGAAAAATATGGCACTCTTGCAGGCACCGAACAAACCTTGCGCAACTACATAGGTCATCTTATTACGACAGACAAATTGAGGTTGAATGAGAAGATACGGCTCTATACGAAAGTTCCAGAACTTCCCTTTGGACATCAGATGCAGCTTGATTTTGGCCAGCACAGGTTGAGAGGTGGACTCAAGCTCTACATACTTGCCTCTTTGCTTTCGGCAAGCCGCTACAAGTACACCATTTTCCACTGCAATTTCTCTAAATTCAGGCAATCCTGACTATAATGTAAAATGAGTAGATGACCCTCCTTTAATTTCTTTTCACTGATGAGCTAATTAGAATTTGCTATAAAACGAGAAACTATGCTTGACATCTCCTTTTCTGTTGTTATACTCTTTTCTGGCACAAGCAAAATACAACCGCATATAGAGAAAAAGTATGCATAAAGCAACCATAACTAAACAACTGACAGCTTTTTACTGGAAGAGGTGGCAACTTTCCTCAGGAATGGGTGGCAGGTTTACTCTGGAATCTACAATATGTATAGTGAGGTGTTATGAAAATGGGGACAGATTTGAAATCTGTCCCCATTTTTGTTCAAGTAGCCCTGACTATATATCTCAAATGTCTCAGACCTGACCTCTTGCAACCCTTGTATTTTGCTGCATCTTTGTTATAATCAACATTAGATGTATTTTCTACCCTAAAGGGGGAGGTTAAATTTATGCCTAAATTAGAGCTGGAGGTAGAAATAGAGCAATTAGCAAAAATATTGGAGGGACTGAGCCCAGGAGAATTAGAGACTCTTGAGATTTTATTAAATCCACAGCTCACAGATGAACTTAAGAGAAGGCGTCAGGAAGCTAAGATAAAATTTGAACAAGGGGAAACTTTATCCAAAGAGCAGCTCTTCTCTGATTAACAAAGCCAATGTATAGAATTGAAAGCATCAGTGCAGTTAAACGTGATATTCACAAACTGGATAAGCAATTACAAAAAACAATTCAGGAAAAACACCTTCTCAACATTGAGAAAGAACCCTTTAAAGCTATACCGCTCTTCCATGGATTCAAAGGATTATGGTCTTATCACTTTAATTATAGCGGAACCCAATATCGGATCGTTTACGAAGTTTATTCAGAAGATAAAATTGTCATGTTAATTATGATTGGACCAAGAGAAGGATTTTATCAAGCTCTTAAAAGTAGGATCAAATAGCTAAACCTTGAACTCAACCACTTCACGAAAATAAATCTGTCCCCACTTTTGTCCTAGGCGATAGAATAATCCATGTAGAGCGCTCGCTCCGAGGTCCTGTATGCAGCTACCAGTATGTCCAGCTCACCGGTGCGCATTTTTGCCTGCACTTCACTCCAGCTACCCTCATACCTTACCTCAACCGCAAGTCCAAGCTCAGCCATAATTTTTTCTACCAGCTGGGGGCCTGCCCCAACAATTCTATCCCCCTTACGCCACATAATGGGCGACCACTCTGGATGACCAGAGGCAATATATACCTTGTTTTCAATTGACTTCGCCCTCGCCTGGTGTAACCAGCAGTTCTGACAAGTTACGAAGATGCCCAGAGCAACTACCACGAAAACCAGCAACAGGCTCCTTTGTCTTTTTACCATAGCTTTCTCTCTTCTTTTTGTTTTTTAGCATTCAAAATATTCACCAGCTAACCTTCAATGTCAAGACCTGACCCTTTATCTTTTGTATCACAATAAATTATCAACCCAACTTATGCGGGTTTCAGAGGTTAAAATCCAGTTTTCCGAACCTCTGAACTTTGAAGCTTTATAGTAATTTCTTAAATTTCTCCACTTTTATTCCCATATCGTTGATAATTCCTGATAGGGTTTTTCGCTTAATATCCCTACCTGAATGAACAGGAATAACTATTCGCTTTTTATCTGATTCTCGGTAATAAATTGCATGACTTCCTGATTGACGGTCGAATCTAAATCCCAGCTTTGTAGCAACATGGACAACATCCTTAGCTTTTACCTGTGGTAACCTATCATTCATAGGGCAACTCGCAGCGGCTTAATAATTATATCTTCCTCAGGTAATGGCTCGTTATGAGCGATTAAACTCTCCAGGTAAAGTTTTACAGCATCCTCAATATTGTTTACTGTTTCCTCAAATGTCTCTCCTTGTGTATGACATCCAGACAAAGTAGGGCAAAATGCATGAAACCCACCTTCGTCCTCTTTTTCAATGATCGCAGTAAAATTATAATATTTCTTCATCTTTTCCTCCCGAAAATAGTTTCCGTGAATAAATTAAACTCACAGGCTAATGCTTCAAGTTTCTCAGCCTTTAACTGCATATTATCCTCCTCCTGTTGCATAATTTAGTCAGCAGAGAAGTTTTTTTAGTTGCTCTCCCAAGGATTATGCTGCATCTGGATAATCCTTTTCTTTTAAAAACATCTTATTATTCCTTGAACTTATTATAATCTGTCTTCTTTGCTGGTCAAATCTTACCTCCAGTTGCCTATAGTGATAAGTGATACCGCCAATTATTTTGAACTTGAACTGGTTTTAGACTACCTGACCCTCTTCATTCTACATTCTATAAGAGGTAATTTGTGCTTTGAGAAATTGATTGTCAGTCTACGGTTCAAATTGTGGATATTCCAGTTGAAAGTTGCCAGTCATTCCACAATTTACCCTAAAAACTGGCAACTTTTTACTGGAACAGGTGGCAACTTTCCCCAGGAATGGGTGGCAGGTTTGCTCTGGAATCTACACACCTGTTAAACCTGGGAACCTGATACGTTGACCATATCAATAAGGCTTTCTTCAAGTAGATTTATATGTTTTGCAATCAAACTGAAATGCTCATCAGCATGAACAATACGTATATGCTCAGATAAGGCAGCTGCACCTATCAGGATATCTGTGGAGGGGCAAGTTATTCCTTTTCGCCTAAGAGAAAATGCCATTTCCGCTGCTTTTTCCCAGACACTACCTGTTATCTCAATTTCATAAAGAGAATTCAGCCTGCTTTTCAGCCTCTCAAATTCTTTCTTTGTTCTGGTTCCCGCTAATAACTCCACTCTAATCATAGCACATATAGCGGCTTCATTTTTCTCCAGAAGCCTATCCACTTTTTCTCTTATCTGCGGCAAATAATTTTTACCCAGAGCAAAAATCCATACAGAGGTATCTATCAGGAACATTCTACTATTCGCCTCGCATCCTCTCAAGCTCCTTCAAATCAAGGCTTAGCTCGTATGTTCCCAGCTCTTCTCTAAGTGTCTGTCTCATCTTGCTTTTAATAAGTTCCCTGAGCCCTCTTTCTATAGCTTCCTTTTTGGTCCGCACCCCCACCACCTTCATAGCCTCCTCTATGAGTTTATCATTAATCACTACTGTTGTTTTTCCCATTACTTTCCCCCTTGATGAGCTAACTCTATGTATAGATAATACATAAAAGTGAGCCATCTGTCAATATATCGCGCCACACCCCATCATTGTCATTTAATCTCCTCTTTGCTATAATTAAACCGATTCATGGATGAGTTCCAGCAGGCTTTTTCTGTCTGGATTAATAAAGCTAATGTATAGAATTGAAAGCATTAGTGCAGTTAAACGTGATATTCACAAACTGGATAAGTGGTTGCAAAAAACTAAAGGAGACATAATTGGAATTTAAAAACCTGGCAATCCAGACTATATGTATCTCTTGCAACCAACTATTTAAAAAGGACATAGAAGATATGCTTAAAACCTGTAGTGAATGTGCAGAGGTTATAAAAAAGCACTTTGACAGAGACAATGGATGGACCAAAGAGAACTTAAAGATGGTATGCAATGAGATAATCGCCAAGAAGATAAAAGAACTTCCAGATGAGGGTATGTTTAGAAAATGTAGGTTTTGTGGAAGAATAACGGATATGGTGCACGGAATAATGGTCTCACCACCTGATTTCTGCCATAGATGCTGGGATAGTTTGGGAGCCAATCTGAATGCGGATGGTTATCTTTGTCTCCTTTCAAAATAACTCAAAAGTTTCCTCTCCTCATTTAACAGCCTCTTTAATGAGCTCTTTATTCAATAACTTCAGCTCATTCTTATCAACTAAAAATCGTTCCACATCCCTTCTAACTCTGGCAAAATCTATTTTCTCTAACTTTTCCCATAAAAATTCTTTGAAATTTTCCTGAGTAATATTCATTTTTTTATTCTCTGTTTGAGAGATAGCATTATTTAAAAGCACAAAATTAGGCAAAA
>JACUUP010000130.1 GCA_014859225.1 Candidatus Aerophobota bacterium | reverse complement strand
GGTTTTTCAATTAAATTTTAAAAGTGCACCGTTTCTCATCAAGAAATATTTTTAGCAAAATCCCAGGAAAAGAACGTCGCTATTGCAGGGTAACTTTTTAATCTTTGAAACGCCAGATTCTAAAACTATTTGAGGATAGATAATGTGTCTTGTGGTAAGGTTTATACCAATAACATTTGAAAATTCTTTGAGATTCATCTTTAAAGTAATACTCTGAGTGTTAGGAGAATAGATAGCAAATCGAGATCGGTCAGGAGTTATAGCAAAACGGATTTCTGAAGGAGCACCGGAGAGAACATCCTCAACTGGCTGCAAACCAAAGAGCTTATACTGTTCAAAAATATACTTTGCAAACGCTACATCCCAAGCTCCTTGAAAGGAAAGAGCTATATCCCATTCGAAAGGCTCACCTGAGAATTCTACCCCTCTAAACTCTGCACCGACCCTGTGCCAGCACCAGATACCGTGAGCTCCGTAGGTAACTCCCGCGCAGGCTCCTGAAAGAAGACTTTGCCAAATAGCTTTTCTCACATCAAATGCTTTAAAACTACCTTCCTTGGTAAATCCAAAAGGATGGCCTTCATAACACGGTTCACCATTGACTATGGGACGTTTAACTGGTTGGCAAAGGAATTTCTGCGCCAGAGCGTATGGAAAATGTTGCTTTTCTCTTCGGTGGCCAGATTGGTACATGTAGAAATCAAGATAAGGTGACTGAACGATTACCTCCGGGAGGTCAACTTCAGGTTGTAAATGCATGGTGGTCAGAACAGAGGGAGCAATGGTTTTCACTATCTCCAAAGCTCGCAGGTAATATCGTACCGTTTCCTGTGAGCCAAAGTTGGTATCCCCACTAACTACGAAAATAGGACCGAACCTGGAAAATCGTTCTACTGCATAATGAATATATTCCTCCATCACTGAAAATGGCATTACCGGACTGATGCCTCGCTGAGATGCCCAGGTATCAGGTACAAAATTGCACCACAAAAGAACGAGAGCGGGAATTAATCCTTTTTTCACTGCCTGTTCAAGTAGTTTTTCGGCAAAATCAAAGTAGGTTTCATCTCGCTCAAATTTGCTATAGCTACCCCGCTCATCGCGCTTGAAAGGGAAACGCAGATAAGGGAGGCTGGCATCCCACTGATGAAGAAGATTAATCTGCAAAACGTTGAATCCTTGTAACTTCCGGTAATTGAGATACTTCTCCCACTCCTCCTGGGTGACGTTTGTGAAGGCACTCCACACCGTATCGGCCAGATAAAAGAAGGGCTGGCCTTCATGAAGAAAAGATGTTTTTTCTGGAACGATCTGCAGGAAAGACATTGATTTTCCTCCTTTTCATATTCAAAAATGAACCAATGGTCCCTGTGCCACCAATAATGAGGATTCTCATAACGCAGGAAATTTTCGAGAAAAAGCCTCAAGTTTTTGGAAGAAATCGGTAAAGATTTCCCCCGCAGTCACCTCCACACATACTTCTACCTGGCGTTGTGTTGACTGCTGTCGGTAAGAAAGATCCGGGTTGAATCGGGGAGCAGGAAGCTGGAGGTAATATCCCCACTCCGGGTTGATCAAAGTACCAATAGCCGGAGAGTCACCATAGACCCACCAGGCTCGAGGAATGGGACTTTCAATCCGCCAGGTCTTAAAAAGAGACACAAGATAATCCCCTATGGCTCCCTTCCCCAGCACAAAACGCTCCATCTCCGCCACTCCTACTCGCATCATGCGGTAGGTGAAGCGGGGATATTGTACCAGCGGGAGGTTTGAAGCGAAGACCACATCCGCTGCTATCCAGTCATTAAAAGCATTAAATTCAGGTCCCCCAGTTGGCCACCATCCTCCACCAATCCAGAGGACAACTACCTTTTCTGTGACTTCTGGACTCATGAGGTATGCAGAGGCCATATCAGTGAGGGGACCAAGGAAGGCAATGTAGAGAGGCTCCCGGGAAGATTTTGCGCATTGGATGATGAATTCTGCTCCCTCAGACTTTTGAGGAGAATCAGGTTTTTCCATGGCTAAGGAAGCACCCCTAAGAACATTTACCTTTCCCTGCATACCCAATAACGTGAGAAGATGATGGATCTCGTTATAGCTTCTTTGCATGCTATCCCGATGGGTGTGTATTCCATAGTGAGCAGCAATAATTCCCTCGATTTTGAGTTCTGGTGAGAGAAGAGCATGGATAATGGCCATCTGATCGTCAATCTCGTTACAGGCATCGGTGTTGAGGATAACCCGACGAGGTTTTCCTGAAGTAGGTTTCCCGCCCAGTAAAGCACTTACCTTCAAGGCGTTATTGCGTTTTCTCATATCTTCTAAAAACATTTCTTTCACACCTCCCCTTCATTTACTTTTTGACCAATTTCTGTCAATCTGAATACTAAGACCGGTGCCCTGATTATCCCTTGCTAAAAAGCGCTTAATTAAAGTTTCAATCTGGGTAATTCTTACCCGGATTCACTTTCTAATCTTAAAAGAGCCCTGGCAGTTTCCTCATCAGTAATAAGTATTTTTACATATCTTCCATGGAGAGCTCCAAGGATAGCTTTTACTTTTGCTCCTCCGGCTAATCCTATAACGTTATCCATTTTTCTTAAATCTTCTATGGGGAAAGCTACTATTCTTTTGTGCAAATCGCAGTCAACTTTTTCACCTTTCAGGTTAAAAAACTGAGATAGAATATCTCCTACCGCTCCTTGACGACGCAAAGCCTCTGTTTCAGATACATTTATGTATCTTAGCTTGACCAGGGTAGACTCTTCTCCTGCCACGCCAATACCCACCATAAGATAATCTGCCTGATGAGCCATCTCTAAAGCCTGTTTTACCGTCATATCAGATTTAAATAACTCGCATATATTCTCAGAGGCAGTAATGGCAGGGGCATGCACATGATAACAGTCTCCCTCCAATACGGAGGCAAATTTACTTCCCACATCGTAAGGATTTAAAGAAAAAATGGGAGTTAGCCCCCCATTAAGAGTAACAACTCTTACATTTTTAATTTCATTGGGACTTATAAATTTAACAGTTTCAGCAATACTCATTCCCCACCCCACGGCAAATAAATTTCCAGATTTTAGATGACGCTCCAGGAACTGAGCAGCCGCTTTCCCTAAGGATTCCCGGATAAACTTATCTCCTCCATCAGGAGTGGGGATGACCATGGCATCCTTCAAACCGAAGGTTGAGGTCAACTTTTGTTCTAAGAGAAGACAATTGTGAAGGGGAGCTACGATATTGATGCGGACTATTCCTTCCTCACGGGCTTTCTTGAGAAGCTGAAGGACCTTCACACGAGATAAATTGAGTTTTTTACCTATCTGACTTTGGGTCATATTTTGTTTGTAATACATCCAGGAAATTCGGCTCAAAAGGTCTATTTCAGGGGATTCTCTGGTCACTTCTGTTATTCCTTACAAAAGTTATTTTTTTAACTTATGTAAAAAAAAATATCATGTAAAAAAATTCTGTCAACCAGTTATCACGATAAGAACCATCTCTGTACATCTAATTTTACAATAATTTCCACCTTTAAAATAATTATATTTTGAAATCCTTGACACATTGTTGCCATATCTCGATTACTTTGTCTTGCCAAGTTTGCAGATTTGTTTCAATTAGATTACCGTTCGTATCATTCCATTCAATGAATTCTCTTATACCGTCTTCAAGAGATAACTCCCATTGGAAATCAGGAAAATCATTCTTGAAATTTTCAACAGAAAAGTAAAGATTGAATCGAGTTAATATGGGGAGAATACCATCATTTATCTCTTTAAGACCGAGCGACATCAATAATTCAGAGGGAATGTGTACCAGATTAGGTTCTTTACCTACAACTTTCCCGATTAACTTTATATAATCATCGTGGCTCATCACCTTGTCATGTCCACACGTATAGGCTTTTCCTATAGACACAGATTGACCAACCATTGTAGCGATCATTTTCCCTGTGTTATATGCGCAACTTGGTTGAATTAGTGTAGTCCCATCTCCTGGGACCAGTATAGGTCGTCCTGATCTTAGTCTTAACACTAAATCAACGCCTCCTGCACGGTAGAAAGGTGAGAGTAGGAAATTCCTACCCAAAGAATAGACTGGCCTAACGATTGTTGGAGGAAATTTTTTTTCATCAAATTTTGAGAGAAAAATTTCTTCACAAGCTTTCTTATCACCTGCATACTTACAATTAGGGGCATTCATGGGATCAGTTTCTCTCATCGGAAGCCTGGACAAAGGGTACCCATAAACATCACAGGTGCTCG
>JACUUP010000129.1 GCA_014859225.1 Candidatus Aerophobota bacterium | reverse complement strand
ATAGTTTAGAAGCATTGGTAAAAAGGAGATTGCATGAGCGAAAATAATAATTGCCTTACCCTGGAGGCATCTTTAAAGAGCTTGAATGCAGTTCATGATTTTATCCTGAAGAAGGCGGCAAAAGCCGGGTTATCCAGGAAAAAAATTAATAACTTGCTGCTGGCAGTGGAGGAAGTATACGTAAACATAACAAATTATGCCTATCCCAACGATAAAGGTAAAGTCAGCATTTATTTTTCCATGGATGAAAAGAACGTAACCTTACACATAAAAGATGAAGGAGTGCCTTTTAACCCCTTGCAGGCGCCCGAACCAGACCTTGCCTCATCCCTAAAAGAAAGAAGGGTAGGGGGATTGGGCATCTTTTTGGTGCGTAAACTCATCAATGATGTTCGTTATGAGCGAGATAAACAATATAATGTTTTAACTTTAACTTTATGCAGGGAAAAAGTGGAAAGGGATGAATAAGACTTTTATAGACCTTTCGCTGGTGCTTGTAGAGAAAATTTGTGTGATTATTGTTATTGCCTACATCATAACCCGCACACCTTATTTTAACCATTTGCTGGAAAAAAAAGCAAACTTTTTTGACCGTTTTGTTGTCACAATTATTTTCGGAGCACTTTCCATATTTGGAACTTACAGCGGGGTGCCCTTATTCGGTGCAATTGCTAACACACGAGACCTTGCTCCCATGGTTGCCGGCCTGGTAGGAGGACCATTTATTGGTCTTGCCGCTGGCTTAATTGGAGGGACGCATCGCTATTTTCTGGGAGGGTTTACGGCAACCTCCTGTGCGCTCGCCACCGTTATATCCGGCCTTCTGGGAGGTTTCATTTACCTGCTCAATAAAAAAGAATTTGTAGGGATAGCATGGGCAATACTTTTTGCTGTTTTCATGGAGTCTTTCCACATGCTGCTTGCCCTCCTCATATCAAGACCTTTTTCCCTCGCTCTGCAGGTCGTGTCGGAAGTCTGGATACCCATGACAGCTGCCAATGCCATCGGCGTTGGTATCTTTGCCGTAATAATTTCTAATTTAATTAAAGAAAAACAAACTACTTCCCAGAGAGATAGATACTATGCTGAGCTTGAGCGAAAAATCTATGAAATGGAGAAACTCTATCGCATGGGACTGCAGG
Organism: Candidatus Aerophobota bacterium; assembly: GCA_014859225.1. Lineage (GTDB taxonomy): Bacteria > Aerophobota > Aerophobia > Aerophobales > B3-G15 > Kmv34. The sequence continues at coordinate 3,198 of JACUUP010000129.1, read as the reverse complement.
TGAGTGCAACACTGGATATTAATGTGGTGCTTGACCTTTGCATAAACACTACCGTAGACGTAGTGGGAGCTGAGTTGGGCGTGCTTTTCCTTATGGATGAAAAGAAAAATCGCCTGGTTTGCGGTCCCATTGCTCAGTCAACGGGAGAAAAAAAAGGGGAGGTGGGCACACTCTCCGGAAAAAGTTCAGCCCAAATAATAAAGAGGGGAGGGTGGGAAAGTAGCAAAGAAAACGATTGTGTTAGCTGGGTAGCAGAAAATAAGAAGTCACTTGTTATCAATGATGTTCAAAACGACAGTCGCTTCTCTGATTCGCTTTTTCAAGAAATAAATTTCAAGGTAGTTTCCACTTTGTGTGTGCCTTTAGTGACAAAAGACAAAGTCATCGGAGTAATCCAGATATGTAACAAGAAAGATACATACACTTTCAATAAAAATGATGAAATGCTTCTTGCCTCCTTTGCCGTGCATGCGGCAATAGCTATTGAAAATGCTAAATTTTATCAGGAAATGGTAGAGCAAGAGCGTATTAAAAAAGAGCTGGAAATTGCTCACCAGCTCCAGACAAGTCTTCTTCCCGACAAACCTCCACTCATAAAAGGATACGATATTGCCGCTATAAGTCTTCCTGCTAAAGAAGTAGGAGGCGATTTTTACGATTTTATTGACATTGATAGAGGAAAAACTGGACTGGTTATCGGTGATGTGGCGGGTAAGGGATTGCCGGCAGCCCTTTTCATGGTTTTATCCCGCAGTTTTCTTAGAGCGCAAGCGATAGGCAATCCCGATGCACATCTGGTTTTGGAGCGAACAAACCATTTAATTGCTAACGATGCTCGTAATGGAATGTTTGTTACTGGATTGTATGGAATTCTGGATGCAGATAAGCATGTTTTGAGATTATCCAATGCAGGACATAACCCCTGTGTTATCGTACGTGCAGCTACGGGTGAGTGTGAGATAATGAAACTTGATGGGATTGCTCTTGGCGTACTTGATGATTATGCTTTTGCCCAGGAAGAAATCGTGCTGGAGAAAGGTGACATTGTCACTTTTTACACGGATGGAATTGTTGAGTCTGTGAACAATGAAAATGAACAGTTCGGCATGGAACGAATGATAAAACTCCTGATGGATAACACAGATTCATCCGCACAAAAACTCGTAGATATGATAAGAGAGGAGACAGAATCCTTTGCAGTTGGTCAACCCCAGTTTGATGATTTGACCATTCTCATTGTAAAGGTTCTGTGATGCTATCACATCCTGCTTCATAGTGAGTAGAGGAAGAAAAACTACAAATTGACATTATTCTAAATGTATAGTAAGATTGTCTATCGCTCATGCAAAAGATGTATCTGGATGATGTATGAGGCATATCAGGAAGCTACCTTCAAAAGGAAAAGTTATGTCAGGAGATTTGTTCAATCCGCTTGATAAAAAGTACTTTAAGCAGGTTCTCTTTGAGGAATTAGAAATAAAAAAAAGAATGGGAGAGTTAGCCTTTGAGATTTCACGAGACTGTGAGAATAAACAGGTTGTGATTGTAGGAATACTCAAAGGAAGCTTCATGTTTTTTTCCGATTTAGTAAAACTTCTCTACATTCACGATATTCATCCCTACATTGATTTCATGATACTCTCAAGCTATGGTTCCTCCACTGTTTCCTCGGGGACTGTTCAACTCATCAAAGACATAACTACCCCCATAGAAGGAACCTTCGTTATACTGGTAGATGACATCCTTGATACAGGAAGAACACTTTCTTTTGCCAGGACTCATCTTTCTAAACTCAAACCCGAGCAGATAAAAATTTGTGTTTTTTTAGATAAGCCTTCAAGAAGAATAGTTGAGATTAAAGCAGATTACTCTTGTTTTACCATAGAGGATTGGTTTGTAGTGGGTTACGGGCTTGACTGGAATAATCGGTTTCGTAATCTGCCCTATGTGGCAGTAGTTAATGAGCAAAATCTACCTGGTCCATAAAATGTAGCCGCACCCTTTAGGGTGCGTACATGTATGCACAGGCTCTTAAGCCTCGCGGCTACATCAGGGAAGTTCCCAGGCGGACAAAAGGAAGATGCCATGGATGTAAGCAAGATAATAGAGCTGGCGCGAGGAAAAAGTGAGGTTGACTTCATTTTTAAAAACGCCAAACTGGTCAATGTCTTTTCCGGCGATATCCATCTCACCCACATTGCAGTTCACGAGGGCATAATTATAGGGATGGGGGATTACCGGGCTAAAAAAGAGATTGACCTGGAGGAAAATTATGTTCTACCGGGCTTTTTAGATGGGCACGTGCATTTGGAAAGCTCAATGGTTACCCCGGCTGAGTTTGCCCGGGCTGTCGTTCCTGTAGGAACTACGGGAGTAGTCATAGACCCGCACGAAATTGCCAACGTCATGGGACTTGATGGCATCCGCTACATGCTGGAAGCATCACAGGGACTACCACTTGATGTTCATATAATGCTTCCTTCCTGCGTTCCAGCAACTCACCTTGAAACTGCAGGGGCGGAGCTTACCAGCTATGATTTATCTTTGCTCTGGAAAAATGAGCGTGTTCTTGGTCTTGCGGAAATGATGAACTTTCCCGGAGTAATTTATCAGGACAAAAAAACCCTGGATAAGATACGCATGGCTCAGGGGAAAAGAATTGATGGTCATGCCCCTGGTCTTACAGGTAAGAACCTGTGTGCTTACATCGGAGCAGCTATACGCTCTGACCATGAATGCACAACGCTTGAGGAGGCAAAAGAGAAGCTAAGATTAGGGATGTACATAATGGTTCGGGAAGGAACTGCAGCCAGGAATTTGCAGGCTCTTTTACCTCTTATCAACTCAGATAACTCAAGGAAATGCTTTTTTGTTACCGACGACCGTGACCCGGAGGACCTTCTAAAAGAAGGCCACATTAACTACGTGGTTAAAAAATCAGTGCAACTTGGACTTGACCCCATCGTGGCTATACAAATGGCTACCATAAATACGGCAGAGTACTTCGGCTTGCACGATGTAGGAGCAATCGCTCCCGGATACAGAGCGGATATGGTAGTGGCAAATGACCTGCACAATCTCAAAATAGACAAAGTTTTCAAGAAAGGGAAACTGGTTGCTCAAAATGGAAAGATTCTTCCCCGAAAAATTAAAGAAACCAGAGTAACCATGCGAAGTTCAATGAATGTGAACTGGATG
>JACUUP010000128.1 GCA_014859225.1 Candidatus Aerophobota bacterium | reverse complement strand
TGATTTTTTCATAACCTCAACCTTTTATGGTTAAAAATTTACTTAAAAAACCATAGATTTTTTGAAATGTCTTCTGGTTTATCTTGCAATAAACCCACCTTCCATCTTTTTTTGTAGTGATAAGACCTGCGTTTACAAGTTCTTTGGTATGATGAGAAATCGTTGGGACGGTAATATTTAAAAATTTTGATAAATCTTTAATGCAGGTTTCGTCTCGACAAAGAAATTCATCTTCTTTGCATCTACACTCTTTCTTGTAAATAAATAATAATATTTTCAACCTATTTTCATCGGCAAGCGTTTTAAAAATTTTGGCTAAGTTTTTAGTATCTTTGTTCATAGTTATCTTCTTATTATTTTGATAGTTTGATAATTATCTAAATAATAGCTAACTAATAATCCTTTGTCAAGAAGAATTTAACCAGAGGAATTTCCTGAAAAATGGGATTTAATAAATAAATCTGTCCCCTTTTTTATAATCAACTTGAAGAAACTTTTGCAATTGCTAAAATACTTTTACATGAGGAAGATGATTTGATTCAAAAAGTAGTTGGCTGGATGCAACGCCATTGAGAAATTTGTGGAGAAAAAACGAAAAAGCTATTTAAACGCACAATGAAATTAGGAAAATATAGAGCTAAAAGGCATTTTCAGAAAACTCCCGAACCCCGGGGAATAGAAAGAAAGATAAGGGGAAACTCTTTCGTGATACAAAAACATAGAGCCAGTCACCTCCATTACGATTTTCGCTTAGAGGTAGATGGTGTGTTAAAAAGCTGGGCTATTCCCAAAGGACCCAGTCTTGATCCCTCCGAGAAAAGGTTAGCCATCCAGGTGGAGGATCATCCTGTTGAGTACAAAGATTTCGAGGGGGTTATTCCACCGGGAGAATACGGCGCGGGAGTAGTAATGATCTGGGACTTTGGAGTTTATGAAGCTGGAGAAGTAGAAAGCTTACGTGAAGCTTTGACCAAAGGAGAGCTAAAATTCCAGCTTCACGGAAAAAAGCTACAGGGTGGATTTGTCCTTATTCAAACAAAATATAAAGATAGCAGAAAAAACTGGCTTCTTATCAAAGAAAAGGATGAGTATGCCCGCAAAGGCTCAAATATAACTGAAGAGGAGTCTACCTCAGCCTACAGCGGCAAAACTTTGGATGAAATAGAGAGGCTGACATCTTAACATGTTTTAATAGTTTATGATTCATTTTTTGACAATACAGAGCAAATAGCCTTAAAGGCGTGAAGGTGGCTGCTTTTGATACCAGAATTTCTCAAGCCGATGTAAATTCGCGCCTGCTGAATGTATTAGTGAGACTATTTGGATATGCGGCTAAACCAAAGGGGTAAAGAAAATGTATCAAAATAAAACCCCTGAAGCGAAGAAATTCTTCAAAGCTTAAAGGGTAAAGTTCAAAATTTAACATACGCCTAGTAAATAAAGAAGCTTATTCTTGCTTGGTTACAGCGCTATTTAATAATAAATAAATCTGTCCCCTTTTTTCTGTCCCCTTTTTTCTAAAATATCTTCCCGGGATTCAATACATAGTTTGGGTCAAATGCTCTTTTTATCCTTTTTAGCATCTCAAGATGAATGCCTTCCAGTGCTATAGGAAGATACTCCTTTTTGGCTATACCTATGCAGTGTTCTCCGGATATTACACCACCACGTTTGATGCAATCTTCATGTAACAGCTTCCTTACTACTGGATATTTTTCCTTCCATTTATCCTCGCCTAACCTTTTAAACTGCTCATCTTCTTTTTTAAGTTTCATAATGTGGGTGTGCAGATTACCATCTGCCGCATGACCGTAAGTTGGAAGCCATATGCCATAATCTTTAGAAATCTCGCTTACTCTATTTAAATGATTTACTATCTCAGAGAGGGGAACTGTGATATCCAGCACTTCAATGGTATCCGACTTTAAACCTTCGTAAATATTGCTCCTGATTGCTAAGACATCTTTTTGTTTTTGTTTGCCATCTGCTACAACAGTATCTTTAGACTTATTTGCGGCGCATATATCTGCTATTTTCTCGCAAAACTCATAAAGCTCTTCTTCAGTTGTTCCATCTACAATGATCATTAAAAATGCTTTTCCTTCTTTGCATGGCCAATTTTTTCCCAGAAGCTTTTCTGAAGGAAGGAGGACATCGCTTTGTATGAACTCTACACTCACGGGCAGTATGCCAGTTAAGATTATTTCTGGAACTGTCTTTATAGCGTTATACAAAGAATCATAAGGGATAATTAGAGTTATTGTGTTTTTCAGGGGCGGTATAAGTTTTATCACCGCCCTGGTAATTATGCCAAGGGTACCTTCTGAGCCAATCATCAGGTGAAGAAGACTGTAGCCTGTACAGTTTTTCAAAACTTTACCACCCAGCTTTAAAATCTCACCTGTAGCAAGAACAACTTCCAGTCCCTTTACAAAGTCCCTCATTACTCCATACTTTACCGCTCTTGCCCCACCGGCATTTGTAGCAATAGCACCTCCCACGTAGGCTGTTTCATCTCCTGGGTGAGGTGGGAAAAAGAGCCCTGATGATTCAACCTCCTGGTAAAAGTCCATCAAGGTAACCCCGGGCTCAACCGTTACCATTAGATTTTCCTTATCTATCTCAAGAACCTTATTCATCTTCTCAAGGGAGAGCACTATTCCCCCAAATAAGGGTATGCAACCTCCAACAATACCAGTTCCTCCTCCCCGAGGAGTTACAGGAAATCTTTCTTTATTAGCCAGTTTCATTATCTCAGAGATTTCTTCTGTTGTTGCTGGTTTTACCACTACTTCGGGAAAATGTCGCATCCAGTCAAGAGCAAATTCGTCATGAGAGTAATCTATCATTTTGTCTTTATTTAAAATAATATTGTCTTTACCCACGATTTTCCTTAGTTTTTCTATCACTTCATCGGTTATTTTTGTGTATGCCTCCATTTTATCTCCTGTAAATCTTAATTAGGAACATCAAAGACAGATTAGTCCCTATCTTGCTTTCTGTGAAATCTGCCCTCTTGCTATCGTTATGAAAGGATTGCTCTTCGTATTTGCCTGCATTTTTTAAGGTTAAAAATCACCTCTATTATACCACGGATGAAGATTTTTGTAAAATTTTTATCAAGTTCAGGCAAAAAATTTCAGGAGAATTGGCATTTGACATAAAAACAGATTTTTTGTATATTTCTTTATCAGCAGAGAAAAAGAAAGCGCCTGTTTTTGATTGCCAGAAAAAGGGAGGTAACTTTGCCATGAAAAAGGAAATTTGTTATTTTGAGGAAGCAGGACCCAACAATACAGATGTGACCATAGAAATTGCCTTAAAAAGGGCAGGGGAATTAAACATTAATCAGGTGGTGGTTGCTTCAACTCATGGAGAAACTGCCCACAAGGTGCTTGGTGCGTTTGAAGGCACAAACTGCAAAGTTGTGGTAGTGACAATTTCTCAGGCATTTGAAAAAGAAAACTGGATAATGAAAAAAGAAGTGCGTCAAGACTTAGAAAAACGAGGTGCCATAGTTTTGACCACTCTTCATGCTCTGGGGGATGATGTTAATACCTCTTTTAGCACAAATGGGAAACCCGCATCTTTTAATGCGGTTGTACGTGAGACCCTGTACAGGTTTTGTCAGGGTATGAAGGTTTGTGTGGAGATTGTTTTAATGGCAGCAGAAGCGGGAGCCATTAATGTTGATGAGGAAGTTGTAGCTATAGCGGGAACAGATAAGGGAGCAGATACTGCGGTAGTTATAAAACCTGCCTATGCACGGAAGTTTTTTGACCTGGAGATTAGAGAAATTCTAACTAAACCCAGAAAAGCTTAAAAATCGAATTTTATTTATTGTTTGCAAAATCTAATATATGAGTGAATTAACTCAGAGAAAAAGAAAAATTTTTTTAACTTTAGGTATAGCGCTCGCCTTTATACATCTTGTGCTGGTTCCAACAGGCTCCAGGGGAGCTGTCCTTATTCCCACCCAGTTAGAAGTATCTATTGGCGCTGAAGTAGCAAGGCAGATAGAGAGTAAATACAAGCTTCTTAACAACCCCGAGCTAACTGCTTATGTCAATGATGTTGGACAAAAATTGGTTAAGGTATGTGGTCGCCGCGATGTTGAATATCACTTCAAAATTTTAGATGAGGAAATGGTTAATGCTTTTGCCTGTCCGGGAGGATTTATATATGTAACTACGGGAATATTGAAGCTTATGGATAATGAGGCAGAACTTGCGGTTGTCCTGGGACATGAAATTGGTCATATTGCCGCAAGGCATGGAGCAAAAAAGCTTCAAGCACAAATTGGCTATAGCCTGCTGCTCAGTTTTTTATTTAAAGACCAGGATGTGCGCAACATTGCCAACGTTGCTTTCAACCTTATTTTCTTAGGTTACGGTCGGCAGGATGAGTTTGAGGCAGATAATCTTGGCA
>JACUUP010000012.1 GCA_014859225.1 Candidatus Aerophobota bacterium | reverse complement strand
CTTTGTTTGTGCTTGCTTCTCTTCTTTTAGCCGGAGGAGCTCACTTTCGCTGGTAGGTGGTGGTTTTCCTGGACAATTTAAAAATCTCAAACGAGGAGGTGATATAGATGAAGGCTAAAGTTCTCAAAGCTTTGTTTGTGCTTGCTTCTCTTCTTTTAGCCGGAGGAGCTCACTTTCGCTGGTAATAAAAAATGTTTAATCTAAGTGGATTTTAGGAGATAGAGTTGAAATTTAAGAGGAATGAACTTTCTCTATATATTTACTTAGTGACGGTAGTTGGTCTGGCACTCCTAATAATATGGACTGTAAATATTGATATTAGCTGGGAAACGGGGAAGGCTTTCCTTTTCTGGGCAACGCTTGTTTTTATAGCTGAGCTCTTCTCCGTTTCCCTACCCTATGGAGGCTCTGTTACCTTAGCTTTTCCTATTATTTATGCAACTCTAATAACTCAGGGTCCTGTGATGGGTGTATGGGTGGTGAGTTGTGGTGCTTTAACCGAGTTAAAAAAAGGCAAAAATGCAGATGTAAAAAAAATTTTGTTTAACTGCGGACAGTTTACTATCTCTGTATCAGGAGCCTGGCTGGCTTATAAGTATACAGGAGGAATGGTTATAAGAAGTCCGGATGCTGCTCATATTGTTCCCCTAATTTGTGCTGCAACATCTTATTTTGTACTTAATTCATTTATAGTATCCACAGTTGTTGCTCTGGAGAAAAAAAGCTCTGTTTTTGATATGTGGTCAAACAATTTTCGCTGGGCTATGCCAAACTACCTCGCTCAAACCCCGCTTGGATTTTTAATGGCTATGGTTTACTACCAGATAAGCTGGTGGGCGGTAACCTTTATAATGTTCCCCCTTTTTGTTGTTTACTGGGCCTATAAGCTATATATGGATATGAGAAAGGAGCATTTATCTGTGATTCAAGCTTTAGCCACTGCGGTAGAAGCGCGTGACCCTTATACCGAGAAACATTCCCAGCGGATGGCAAATTATGCTACGGAGACGGCAAGAGAGTTAGGTTGTTCCATTTATAATGCGGAAGTAATAAGATATGCGGCAATTTTGCATGATATAGGTAAAATAGGTGTATCTGATACAATTCTTTCCAAGGATGATTCTTTCAGCAAAGAAGACTGGAATAAGATTAGAAGACATTCTACTATTGGAGGCGAAATACTTTCTCAGGTAGGGGGCTCTTTTACGGAAGTTTCAAGAATTGTTTACCATCATCATGAAAGGTATAACGGTTCCGGGTATCCTGCAAAAATTCAGGGAGAGAGCATTCCTCTGGGCAGTAGAATCATTGCTGTTGTTGATGCCTATGACGCTATGACTTCCCATAGACCTTACAGAGAGGCACTCTCAAAGGAAAAAGCTATTAAAGAACTTAAAAAACATGCAGGGACTCAATTTGATGGGAAGGTCGTGGAAGCTTTCCTTAAGGTGTTAAAAAGAGATGCTACTTGATGTTTTGGTTATTTCTATAATTATTGCCTTCCTGCGCGGAGGGAAACTGGGGAATTTAGCAAAAATTGAATTTAATAAAATTGTTTTAATAATCATTCCTTTTATAATTCAGTATATATTAGTTAAGGGTGGAGAAAGGGGAGTTAATTTTTTTGAAGGATGGGGAATTTACATGCATATTCTTTCTTACCTTATTTTGTTAACAGGTATCTGGTATAACAGACATATAAAAGAGATAGGCATCTTTGGTGTGGGAATTGTGCTTAATTTTTTGGTCATTTTGCTCAATAAAGGTCAGATGCCTGTTTGTTTAGAGGCACTGGAAAAAGTGAAAATGCAAGATATGTTACCCTTGCTTGAGAGTAAAAGTTACGTGATTCATACTATAATGGATGCAAAGACAAAGCTCAAGTTTTTAGCTGATATAATACCCTTACCCCCACCTTATCCAAACCCCAGAGTTTTAAGTATAGGAGATGTTATAATGGCAGTGGGAGTTTTTTTGCTTATTCAAAATTATATGGTAGGGGAAATTCGCTTATTTAAATTTTTTCAAAGGAGGAAGAAAGCTAATGGAAATAAGGTTATTGTTAGAAAAAATGAGGGAAATAGGTGCATCTGATTTGCATATTGTAGCTGGGCTTACTCCTGCTTTTCGCGTGGATGGAGAGCTGAGGTTTGAGAAGGGGAAACCTCTTACTCCAGGGGAAACCAGGTCCCTTGTATATGCTTTGCTGGAGGATGACCACCGAGTTATTTTTGAAAAAAATAAGGATTTTGATTTTCCTTACGGGGTTTCTGGAATGGGAAGATTTCGCATAAATGTTCACTACCAGAGGGGGTCTGTAGCAGCAGCCATCAGGCTAATTTCATACGTTGTGCCCTCTTTAAAAGAATTAAATTTACCTTTAGTTATTGAACAGTTTTGTCTTAAGGATAAAGGACTGATACTTGTTACAGGCCCAACAGGCAGTGGCAAATCAACAACCCTTGCCTGTATGGTTGATATTATAAATAAAGCAAGGGCTGTGCATATCATAATTATAGAAGACCCCATTGAATATCTTCACTCTCACAAAAGGAGTGTGGTAGAGCAAAGGGAGGTGGGGGAAGATGCTCTCTCTTTTGCCTCGTCTCTCAAGTACTGTTTAAGGCAGGACCCTGATGTGATAATGATAGGTGAAATGCGGGATTTAGAGACAATCTCTACTGCTATAACCGCTGCCGAGACAGGACACCTTGTTATGGCTACTTTGCATACACCTGATGCTCCTTCGGCAGCAGATAGAATAGTTGATGTTTTCCCTCCCTATCAGCAGTCCCAGGTAAGGACACAGCTTTCTACAACTTTGGTGGCTGTTGTTGCACAAACTTTAATTCCAAGACAAAGTGGAAGCGGGAGAGTTCCAGCAGTAGAGATTTTAATTGGAACCCCGGCGGTTGCTAACTTGATACGTGCAGGTAAGTCTCATCAACTTTATAATATAATGCAAACAGGTGCTAATATAGGAATGCAGACAATGGACCAGTCTCTGGTGAATTTAGCAAGAAAGAGATTAATTACCAGAGAAAATGTTCTGATTAGAGCAAGAGACCGTCAATATGTAGAGGAGTCCCTGGGGAGATTAAGCTAAGGAAGAAGGTCTTGATTTTTATTAATAAACTTTTATCATAAAATAGCCAAAGTCCTTAAGATGGATGTTAAGTTTATTGCCGATTCAATGCTGGGAAAATTAGCCCGGTGGTTAAGATTGATGGGTTTTGACACTCTCTATTATCCTTCAATACCTGATGAGGAACTTCTTAAAATAGCACGGCAAGAGGAAAGGATAATCCTTACCAAAGATACAGAACTTACACGCAGAAATAAGGATAACAATTTGATCCATATAACCTCCTCTGACCCCTATGAGCAGATTAAGACAGTAATTAAGACCTTTAACTTAAACCCCTGGGAAAATCTATTTACCCGATGTGTCCATTGTAACAAACCTGTAGAAAAGGTTGATGATGCTGAAAGAATCAAAGAGAAAGTTCCATTTTACGCTTACAGTAATCATTTCCCCTTTTATCGCTGTTGCGGTTGTGGAAGGATTTACTGGGAAGGCTCTCATCATGAAAAGATAAAGATGAGAATAAAAAGTTTCTTGGAAGGGAAAGATGAAGTATAAAAGCCTCTTAAAAATGGTTAATGCTTTGCCAGGCTTTCCCGTATACAGAAATTCCACGCCGGTAATTACCCTTAATGGGACCTCTCTTAATATAGAGGATGTAGTAAAGGCAGCTTTGTTGAGTGAATTGAACATCCTGCTTATTGGGGAAAGAGGAGAGGGGAAAACTCAGCTCATGCAGGATATAAATGGCTGTTTATTTGGAGGGAAGGGAACTTATATCAGGGCACGACCTGATATGAAGACTAAAGAGCTCTATGAACTTTTTAATTTAAACACGCTTAAAAAAGAGCTTTCCCCAAAAGTTAAAATTTCCCTTACCCAGATTGATGAGATAAATCGCACCCCTCCCATAATTCAAAATGAATTCTTCCATATGTGTGATGGATATATAGAATATGAGGGAAAATCTGTTTCTCTGGGAGAGGGTTTTCATGTTACTGTAGCATCAGCAAATGTTAAAAATGAGAGATATGGTGGCACCTTTGAGATGGACGATGCTATTTTAGATCGTTTTTCCTTAGTGGTAAACATTGACCATTATCCAACTCAAACGAAAGACGACCTTGAGATAATGACTTCACCCGGGGGTAAAAATCCAAAACTCACAAGAGTTGAAGAAAAGGACTGGACAGCGAACATAAAAGATATATGCAGTCACCTTAAGACAATGAGGGAGGAAAAATTTGACCTTGATGCTTATGTTGCTCTTCTTTATCTTAAAAGAGGACTTGATTGGTGTCTTATTAAGAAAAGCAAACGTTTCATCTCCTATGCTATTCCAACTGTTTGCAAACAGAGAAATTGTCCAAGATTAAAAGAGGAGGACTGTGGTTATATTAGACCGCTTTCTGAGCGAGCTGTAGAGGCTGTGGCTGCTTTAGCTCCTTCTCTTCGGTTAATTGCTGATGCTAAAAAAGGGAAAGGAGAAGGAACTGTTACCTATAGAGAAATACTGGAGAGCTTTCGCCTTGTTACACCTTATGCCGGGATATTAGATTTGGTGTGGGTCAGGAACTCTCACTTCAGCAATCCTAATTTTGCTCTTGATAAAATCGTTGAAAGAGTTAACAGCAAGTTCCTGGAGAAAAAAGAAGAAGCCAAGGTAGCGGTAAATTTCGCCCTTAAAGGTAAACTTGATGATAGAATAAAGGAGCGTTTCGCAGAGGAGTGGAGTTTTTTCCTGGAACTGCTTGATGAGATAGATTCTCTGGGAAAAAAATATCCCCGTTTGCTTGAATATGTACAAGACGAAGAGGTTATTCATAAATATCCATTTATGAGGGCTTTAAAATGAGAAAGTACAAGAATTTCTTCCGGGTTCCTCTAAATAAACTCCCCTGGAAACTTCCCTTGAAAAAAGAAACAGAGAAAAAGAACATGTCAGAAACCGAAAGAGAAAACTTACAGACTGAGAAGATGAAATTTTCCATCGGACAGGATTCAGGGAAAATTGACCAGGAACTTATTTTGCAGATTTTAAAGATTATGCAACAGCGCTATTATTACGATTCAGAACGGGGCAAAAGTGCCTCAGTCGTATACATACTATCCACAAAAGCAGGAAGGGGAAATCTTTTCAGCTCTCCTTCCACTTATGATAACCTGGATTCAATTTATAACGAGTTAGCCCCTCAGATACGTATTCAAACTAATATGAAAAGAAAGGGACTGAGTTTTCCCGTAGTTGAATATGGATATGAAGACTACGACCCGGAAAGACACAAAATAAGTAGAGTGAATTTCAAGCGACTGACAGTTGACCCCAACAGCCCATTCAAAGACAGATTAGGAAAGCTAATAAATTTTGAGGTTCCCATGCACCACCACTACATGAATGTTCCATGTGGGGTGGGTAAGAGGAGTTTTCCCGATATATGTCTTTTGCTTGATACCTCCGGCTCTATGCGTAACGGTGGTTATCATTCCAATATTCCCTGGGGAGATAAAAGTAGCTACCACTTTGCTCTTTTAGGATTATACGGGATAATAAAGTATCTTGAAGCAGAAGGCACAGCCTCCTCTATAATGTGGAATGTCATAAATTTTTCTGATGCTACTCGTGCTAGTGGATGGAAGGGGTATAGCGAGATATCCGAGTTAAAAAGGCATGCGCTTACCCCCCAATTTGGAGGAACAGAAATTGATGTGGAAGTTCTAAGAGAGGAGCTTTTTCACGAGAGCTGCCTGGTTATTATTCTTTCCGATGGGGAGATATACAACTGGGAGAAAATTAAAACTGATATGGGAGAGATTATCCAGCCTCACTACACCTGTTTTGTTCAAATTAGAAAGGAAACAAAAGTAGGAAAAGATATGCAAGATTTTGGAGCAGTAGTTTTAGCTGTTAAGCAAGATGAGGACATTTCAGAACTTATGGTAGATTTAACCAGACAGGTAAAGCACTCCTTTTAAAAAGGAAGGATTTTTTTTGAAGGGAATTTTGTATGAAGATTATGGGTTCAGAGGAAATTAAAAGGACTCTTCTTAAACTTACATCTAATTTTTTAAAGAAAAACAAAAGCCTGGATGAGGTGGTGATAATAGGTATTCAAAGAAGAGGGGCAACTCTTGCCAGTAGAATAAGCGAGATTATCAAGAGTTTAAAAGGTAAAAAATTACCTGTGGGCACTCTGGATATTACCCTTTATAGAGATGACCTTTCCCGGATATCCTACCAGCCAATTATTAGAAGTACCGATATTCCTTTTTCTATAGATGATAAACATCTCCTGTTGGTTGATGATGTTCTTTATTCGGGAAGAACAGTAAGAGCTGCCCTTGATGCACTGCTTGACCATGGGCGTCCCAAAAAGATAGAACTTTTGGTTTTTGTAGATAGAAGCCATCGGGAGCTTCCCATTCAAGCAGATTATGTAGGGAAAAAGATTATGAGCTTACCCGGTCAGATAGTGGAGGTAAAATTAAAAGAGATGGATGAGAAGGAGGAGGTTGTGATTCTGGAGAAAAAAAAAGATGAAATTTGAGAAAAAAGACCTTTTAGACCTGAAGAGTCTATCTGTAGATGAGATTAACTTAATTTTAGATACAGCAAAATCATTTCACGAGATTCTTGAGCGTCCTATAAAGAAAGTTCCCACATTGCGAGGAAAAACTGTTGCTAATCTTTTTTTTGAGCCAAGCACAAGAACAAAACTTTCTTTTGAGCTTTCGGTTAAAAGACTTAATGCTGACCTTATAAACTTTTCTTCTTCCACAAGTAGTGTCCTTAAGGGAGAAAGTTTAATTGACACTGCAAGAAATATTATGTCTATGAAAGTTGATGCTTTAATAGTGCGACACTCATCCGCAGGAGCAGCACATATTTTAGCGCGTGAGCTTCCAATTTCTGTAATTAATGCTGGAGATGGAGCACATGAGCATCCCACCCAGGGACTTCTTGACCTCTACAGTATCAAGGAGAAAAAAGGTAAAATAGCCTCTTTAAATGTAGCTATTATTGGGGATATAATGCATTCCCGTGTAGCCCGCTCAGATATATGGGGTCTTAGTAAATTAGGAGCAAAAGTGAAAGTTTGTGGGCCACCTACCCTTATACCAAAAGATATTGAAAAAATGGGAGTTAAGGTAACTTATTTTATTGAAGAGGCTCTCTCGGGGTGTGATGTTGTAATTATGTTAAGGCTCCAGCGAGAAAGACAAAAAACAGCTTTTATATCAACGATTGAGGAGTATCGCGAATTTTTTGCTTTAAGTGAGGAGAAATTAAAGTTAGCAAAACCTGATGCTATAATTATGCATCCTGGACCTGTTAATCGCGGAGTTGAGCTTCCAGTAGCATTAGCAGATTCATCCAGAAGTATTATCTTAGAACAGGTAACTAATGGAATAGCTGTAAGAATGGCTGTTATTTATCTTTTGCTAACGTAAGGATAAAGGTATGGCAATTTTAATTAAAAAAGGTAAACTCGTGGACCCTGCATCAGGATGTGAAGATATACTGGATATCTTAATAGAAGGTGAGATTATAAAAAAAATAAGTGAAAATATAAAAGTTAAAGGGGCAAAGGTTATAGATGCTGATGGCAGGATAGTTATACCTGGACTGGTTGATATGCATACACATCTGCGTCAGCCGGGAAGAGAGGATGAGGAGACCATTCAGAGCGGGACCTTAGCTGCAGCTAAAGGGGGATTTACTACCGTATGCTGTATGCCAAATACTGTCCCTTGTATAGATAACCCGGTTGTTGTAAGTTATATATTTTGCGAGGCAATGAAAAATGCAAAAGTAGAAGTCTTTCCTATTGGTGCTATCAGCGTTGCTCGTAAAGGGAAAAGATTATCCGAGATGGGGAGGTTAAAAAAAGCGGGAGTTGTAGGATTTTCCGATGATGGAAGGTGGGTGGTTAACTCTCAGCTTATGCGAAGAGCCTTTGAATATGCAAAAATGCTAAATATCCCTGTTATATCTCACTGCGAGGACCCTTTCCTTAGTGAAGATGGAGTAATGAATGAAGGTTACTATTCTACTATACTTGGTCTTTCCGGGATTCCCGGGGAAGCTGAAAAAGTGGCAGTCTTCAGAGACATTAGTTTACTTGAGCTAACCAATAGCAGGCTTCACATAGCTCACCTCTCCTGCCGGGATTCGCTTGAGCTTGTTAAAAAAGCAAAAAAAGAAAATCTAAGGGTGACATCAGAGGTTACCCCCCACCATCTTACCCTTTCTGATGAAGCGGTAAAAAGCTTTGATACGAACACCAAAGTCAATCCTCCCTTAAGAAGCAGGGAAGATGTCCAGGCTTTGAAAATGGGATTAAAAGAAGGCGTGATAGATGTAATTGCCACTGACCATGCTCCTCATTCAAAGGAGGAAAAAGAGCTTGAATATCCTGAGGCTGCCTCTGGAGTTATAGGACTTGAAACCGCTCTTAGCCTGGTGGTTAAAGAAATTGTAGAGCCAGGACTTTTAACCTTAAAAGAAGCTATTGCCAGGTTAACCATAAATCCTTCGCGTATCTTAGGAATTGACAGAGGTGAAATTAAGGAGGGAGGTATAGCTAATGTAGCCATTGTGAATTTATCTAAAAAATGGTGTGTTGAGGAAAAGGATTTTTTATCTTTAAGCAAAAATTCTCCTTTTATAGGCTGGACTCTCCCGGCAAAAGTTGAGTTTACCATTTTTAAAGGGAAAGTTGTTTACAAAGATTAGTCATATTATATTCCATATCTCAATCCGGGTAATACTTTTTCAACCAGGGGTTTATGTCATCTTGTGCTACATTAATGATTTTCATCTCTCTTTCAGCAGATTCTGGTGAGTCCGAGGCGTGAGCTCCATTTTTTATTACATCGTGCCCGAAGTCTTTTCGTACCGTTCCCGGAGCAGCCTCTTCCGGGTTAGTTTCTCCTAATACTTTCCTTATTTTACTGATGGCATTTTCTCCTTCATAAACAAGAGCAAGACATTTTTCCCGGGCGGGTTTTTCTCTTTCCTCAGGTGAGGCTTTCCTCGGGTCTTTTCCTGTCATAAACTGGATTATTTTATTGAACTCATTTTCCGCCTTATAAATTTTTAGCCCTTCTGCCATTTTTTCTTCTATCCCTGCAGGAAACTCAAAATCTAACTTTTCCTGAAGTGCAAAACGAAGTTCTTTCATTAAGGATTTTTTCATCTTTTCTGCCAATCTTTCTTTTATAGGAGTATAAAATTCTTCAGCCTGGTTAATTCCCATATGTATGACCCGTGCTCCTACAATGAAAAGTCCAGTTTGGGAAAATCTATCTATTATGTTTCCTGCTCTGGAGCTTAATTCCTGAAAGTTATCCGGTTTTATAAGAACCAAAGTTTTCTCTGGTTCAACCTGGGGAGGATAAGCGATGACATTTTCCAGCAACCCTCCGTCCGTGGATGCGTACTTTGCCCATACCTTCAGTTCATTTTCCACTTCCTCTTTGCTGGTTCCGATAAGCACAGCAGGTTCAAAATATTTAATCTCACCCTCCTCCTCTATATAATCTCCATACGTTCCTCTTATAGTTTCTCCTATAGAAATCTTAGTTATGTGACCAACCATCCTTTTAAGCTCTTCAATCGTGTTCTCCCCTTCAAATAAAAGAAGCATCACTCTTGGGTGAAATCCATTTTTGTCTTTAGGAAGATAATTTTTATAGAGATACCTCTCAATTTCTTTTACTATCTTTCTTTCTTTTTTATCCTGTTGGTGGGAAGATATAAGAGCCTGCGCATACTCTTCTACCAGCTCTTTGCCTGGAGCAAACATTCGGGCAGCTACAAGACTGAGTCTTCCCCAGGAAAGGAGGCGATTTATAACTCCTCCTGTGCGTGATTTTCTAATGGTGTAAGGATTTATCAATACGTAACCTAACTCTTTTGCCATTTATCTTACCTTTTACTTTGCTTACTTTTGGTTATAATAATACATACAACTTGTTATTATGTCAATAAATTAGGCGTGAGATGTCAATTAAAAATTGACAGTTAAAAGAAAAATAGTTAAACTCAAAGAAACTAAACCTGGTGCGACAAGATGGACAGCAAAGAAAATAAGCAAGAAAATGATAACAGGAACAAAATAGGAGATGAGCTTATTCAAGGTAAGCAAAATTTATACCGGCATATACGGTTGGAAAAAGTAGGAGATTTTTATAATACACGTATACAAGATGTGCAACTTTTAACCTTAAGTGAGGCATGGGGAAAGCTTGAGGCCCGTGACCATCTCTGTTTTATCTATGAATCAGCTAAGGAGTGGCGTTCTGCCATTATCCCTTTCTTAAAAATTGGGCTAAAAAAAGGTGAAAAATGCATCTATATTGTAGATACTCATACCGCTGATGAGCTCCGCACATACCTTTGTCAGGAAAATGTAGATGTGAATAAATTTGAGGCATCGGGACAGCTACTTATTTTGCATCAGAAAGACTCTTACACTAAGGGAGGCTCTTTTGACCCTGGAAGGATGGTTTCTCTTCTAATTGATGAAACCAAAAAAGCTATAAAATCTGGCTATTCAGCTCTTCGTATAACGGGTGAGATGAGCTGGGCAATACATGGCAACCCAGGCTCAGAAAAACTCATAGAATATGAGGTAAAACTAAACAAGGATTTTTTTCCTAAATATCCCTGTCTTGTTATCTGTCAGTATGATAAGCGAAAGTTTCCTCCAGAGATTATGAAAGCGGTGATTATGACCCACCCACTTCTTGTGTTAGACGGTAGGATTTACAGTAATTTTTACTATATCTCTCCGGAAAAATTCTTAAGTAAAGAACGTGCAAAGTATGAGTTAGAGCACTGGTTAAATAACATTAAGCAGGAAGCTGAAAGAGATGTGCAATTAGCTTACATGGTTACTCACGACCCACTAACCGATCTTCCTAATCGACTGCTTTTCAATGACCGTCTGCATCTGGCAATCGCTCACGCGGAGCGCCGTCAGGAAAAACTTGCTGTAATGATGCTTGATTTAGATAACTTTAAAGAGGTTAATGACCGGTTAGGCCACAGGATGGGAGATAGACTCTTACAAAGTATTGCCAATAGATTAAAAGGTTTTCTTCGTAAGAGTGACACTGTTGCCCGTGTGGGAGGGGATGAGTTTTTAATAATCCTGTCAGATATCAAAAAAGAGGAAGATGCAGTTAAATCTGCTCAAAAAATCCTGAAAACATTTACAGAACCATTTGAGATTAGAGAGCACAGATTTAACATTACAACAAGTGTTGGTTTTAGCATCTATCCCACGGATAGTAAGGATGCCGATACTCTATTAAGATATGCCGATATCGCCATGTATCAGGTTAAAAGGCGTGGACGTAACAATTACCAGCGCTACGACCCTGCCCTGAATACGATTTTGGAGTAGCTTTTTTATATGAATATTTTGCTTGTTAACCCACCCTGTGGTTCCAGGCTCTGGGAGCCCCATAGTGAACATTTAGGAATTGGATATCTTGCAGCTGAACTCAGGGTCAGGAGATATGAAGTAGAAATAATGGATGCAGGGCTTTACCGCTGGTCGGTAAAAAAAACCTGCAAGGAAATCTTAAAAAGCTCACCTGATATTTTAGGAATCTCAGTGGTTCAGCCTGCGCTAAAAAATACCTTTTCTATAGTGAAGTTTTTAAGAGAAAAAGGGTTAAAATCTCACATCTGTTTAGGGGGGCATCTGCCAACCTTAAAAACTAACCAGCTTATGGAAAATTTTCCTCTGGTTGACTGCGTAGTTTATGGGGAAGGAGATATCAGTTTCCCCCATCTTGTTGAAAAAATTTCGGAAAAAAATGGCTGGGAAGATATTAAAGGAATTGCCTATAGAGATGCGGATGATGTGAAGATAAATCCTCCCCAACCACTAATTGAGAATCTGGACGAGCTTCCTTTTCCCGCAAGGGATACTCTTCCCCTTGTTTTGCGCTGGGGAAGAAATGCCATGCTCATCACCAGCAAGGGTTGCTATGGAAGATGCATCTTTTGTGGTCCGCGTGCCTTTTATGAGAAGTTACCCGGAAGAAAATGGAGGGGAAGAAGTGCGGAAAATGTTTTAGAGGAGCTGAAACTTCTACATCAAGACCACAGTGTAAAAGTTGTTGATTTTCTGGATGATAATTTCTTTGGACCAGGGGAAGCAGGAAAAAAGAGGGCAGAGGATATTGCAAGGGGTATAGTGAGGCAAAAATTTCCCATTAAATTCAGCATAGAGTGCCGAGCAGACAATATAGATAAAAAGCTTTTTTCTTTTTTGAAAAAGGCAGGACTTTACGAGGTTAGAATAGGAATTGAGTCAGGTGTTCAGAGGATACTTGATAGATATCAAAAAAATGTCAGCGTAGAGGATAACAAAAAAGCAATCCAGATTTTAAAAGAGCTTGGTATAGATTGCAGAATTGGATTTATTCCGGCTGACCCCTGGATGAGTTTTGAAGAATTCTTGGAAAATGGACAGTTTTTAAGGGATATGGGAAGTCCAACTGCCTTTAATATAACCCGTCTTTCTGTAGTTGCCGGAACTCCGCTTGAGGATATTTTAAGAAAAGAGGGAAAGCTTATAGAAAAGTCTTTCCATAATTTTGATTATCTTTTTTCTGATAAAAAGGTAAAACTCATCTATACTCTGTATCGGGCAATTCAAATTTCCCAGAATCTTTGCCATCGCCTGGTGAGCAAAATAAATGTCACCCTGCGTGATTTAACGCACTCTTTAAAGAGATAGCCGCGAGGCTCAGAGCCTGCACGTACGTCCTCAGTAAACCGCGTTGGCTGCGAGAAGAAATGGAGCCGTGAAACCACCTTTTAGAGTTAGAGCAGTAGATTCGCCTGTGTCTTGCCAGGGGTGCCTATACATCGTAGGACAGGCGTCCCGCCTGTCATGTTATGCCCATTTTTTTTACGAGAGCATTTTTTTTAAATCCTCTCCATTTTTCTTCACCCACCCGCGTATAATTGTTACATCCATGGGAAGGGAAAAATCACGAACCCCGAGGCTGATGTATTTTTCAACAACCTCCTTGTTCAGCGGGAACCCAAGCTCTAATCGAGGTCGCACTCCCATTTTTAATGCTATTTTAATAGTTTTAAGTTCTGCCTCTTTTACTTTTGGAGACTGAAACTGTCCAATAGCGCCTATGCTGAGACTGTAATCACAGGGACCAAATTGAACCATATCTATTCCTTTCACGGAAAGAATTTCCTCTAAATTATCAACGGCCCCTTTTTTCTCTATCATAAGAGCTATAACAACATCGTCCATTGCCTTAACATAATCTGAGGAACCGGCTTCATATCCGTATCCTACACATCTTGCCGCATGGCAGCCATTGATGCCTTTCATTTCTGGTGTTTCCGGTTTGACAATTTGGACATAGTTTTTTGCATCCTCAACACAGCGGGTGTCTGTAAACAGTATATTTTGTATACCTGATTTTAAAGCTCTTTGTGCGAGAAAACATGCAGGCTCCTGGTCAACCTTCAACATAGATGACATACCAAAAAGTTCAGTTGCTCTGGCTAAATTTTCAAGGTCATATAAGTTGTAAGGGGCATACTCTCCCACAAACTCAATGTAGTCAACAATACCTGTGCTCCCGATAACCTCCACCATACCCGGCCAGCTACTCAAAATGCGTATTCCTATAGTGGATTTGCCCTCTCTTATAAGTTCTCTTAGCTTATTTTTTCTCATCCTGATTGCCTCCCCTATATGTTTTTTATTGTAAATATTCAGTGGGTCCCGTCTTGGTCTGCCTGTTTAATGCTACCATAATTTTGCCTTTGAGGCAAATAGTTTTTTAACGCACTCCCCTTGCAAAAGAAAAAAAAAGCGATTATAATAAAAGCAGGAAGCTGAGGATTAAGGCCGGGAAGGAGGTGGTGGATAATAGGCAGGCCTGTTAGATTAGGGTGAGAAAAGTTAAAAGTTTGGTATCTGAAGTTAAAAAATTTCAAGGGAGGGCTGATAAATGAAGAAAGAATGTAAAAAACGCATTGTACTTTTCCTGGTAGCTCTGTTAGTTGGAGCATTAGGTGCAATGGCAGCTGCCTCTGCTGAAGAGTTTAACTGGCAAAGATTTGCAGGTACCAGGATCCGTCTTGTAGCTGACAAACATCCTGCTGCCGATGCTGTTTATCCTCACATACCAGAATTTGAGAAACTCACCGGTATTAAGGTTGAGTACGAGATTCTGCCTGAAATTCAGGCTCGCCAGAAGAAGGTTGTTGAACTTGCATCTCGATCCGCCACTCTTGATGCTTTTGTAATAGCATGGCATGTGGAAAAGAAAGGTTTTTATGATGCTGGCTGGATTACGCCACTCAACAATTATTTAAAAGATCCAACCCTTACGGCACCTGATTATGACTGGGAAGATTTTACGCCAGCGGTCAGAGATATATCTACCCAACCGGATGATAGCGTTACTTTCCTTATGCAACAGATAGACCCATGGATCCTTTATTACCGTAAAGATATCTTCCGACAGAGAGGTATTGCTATACCTCAAACCCTGGACGAGATGGAAGAGATAGCCAGGAAACTCAACGATCCAGCCAATGATTTTTATAGTGTTGTTTATCGGGGCTTGAAATATGCTAACACTCCTGTATGGTGTATCCTTTTGTTTAAATATGGTGGAGACTTTTTTGACAAAGAAGGTGAACCGGCTATTAACTCTCCAGCAGGAATAAAGGCTGCAGATTGGTATGCTCGAATGCTTCGCAATTATGGAGCACCAGGGGTTGTTAACTTCAACTGGTATGAGTGTAGTTCCACTTTTATGGCTGAAAGAGCAGCTATGTATTTTGATGGCATCGGATTTGCTGGTCAATTTGAGGATCCAGAGAAATCAAAAGTTGTTGGGAAAACTGGCTACACTCTCTTTCCAGCAGGACCCGGAGGACGTTATGCTGGAACGTTTGGAGGAGGATACTCTGTATCTCGCTACAGTGCCAACAAAGAAGCAGCCTACTTATTTATAACCTGGGCCACCAATAAAGAAAATACCTTGCGAGTAGCTCTAAGCGGTGTAGGTACAGGTCGCGTATCTGTTTTGCAAAATCCTGATTATATAAGAGAATCTCCCATGCCTTCAGATTGGCGTGAGACTTTTATTGAGTCACTGAAGATTGCCCGTCTTGGACTTCCGGAAATAGCAGCTGTAGGTGAGTTTCGTGATATTGTAGGAATTGCTTTGGTTAACGCTATAGAGGGTGGTGATGTTAAGGCTCTTATGGACGAGGCTAACAAGAAATTTAAACAATTGCTGCTTAGAACCGAACCCGAGCGATACAGATAAAGCTTTCAAATAGAAATTAAGACAATCAGCACGTTTTCCGGGCTTAACAGTTTTCTGGAAAACGTGCTGACAAATCTTAAGTGCTTAAGGATTCTTAATGTCTCAAACAAAAATTGCAGTGAAAAGTGGTTTTTCTCACAGATACGCCCCCTATATATTCCCTATGCCTGCTGTTATCGCTATAATAGTGATTATAGCATTTCCTCTAACATATACTGTTAGGATGAGTCTTTACGATTGGTTCATGATGAGTAGAGCTCTTCCATACTTTGTGGGTATGAAGAACTACTATCGGCTCTTATTTGAAGATTCAAGATTCCTGTATACGGTCGTGCGCACTTTTTATTTTGTAGCCCTGGCTGTACCACTTCAGACTGTTTTAGGTCTTGCCTGCGCGCTTATTTTTAACAAGCAATTTTTAGGCAGGGGTACGCTGAGAGTCATTTTCATCCTTCCCATGATGGCAACTCCAGTGGCTATTGCTCTTATCTGGATAATGATTTTCCACCCCATGGTTGGTCTGGGTAAATATGTTATGAGTTTGGCTGGCCTGAGCTCCCTCTGGATACATTCTCCCAAAACCGTTATACCAAGCCTTGTAATGGTTGATACATGGCAGTGGACACCAATAATGATGCTTATTATTCTGGGAGGTCTGGCAGCACTTCCACAGGAGTCTTTTGAGGCAGCTCTGGTGGACGGTGCTACCAAATGGCAGCGTTTTATTTATATTACACTGCCCCTTTTGCGACCATTCATTCTTGTAGCTATTCTTTTCCGCCTGATTGATTGTTTGAAAACCTTCGACATTATCTACATTATGACTCAAGGAGGACCAGGAGAGGCATCTGAAACCATAAATATATATCTTTTCAATACAGCTTTTTACTGGTTTCACATGGGTTATGCCTCATCTATTGTGGTCATCTTTTTGGCTATAATCTTAGGATTTTCGCTAATTCTAATTAAAACACGGGGAGCTAAGTGAAGACAGATATAAAATCAAGATTAACCTGGGGCATAGGAAAGTTTTCTTTCGTCCTCCTTTTAATAATCATTGTGATGCCTTCGGTGCTTTTTTTCTACTGGATGGTCTTGATTTCCCTGAGAGAACAGTTGATGAATATAGTTTATCCGCCACCTCTTTTACCCATAAAACCAGTTCTGGATAGTTACGCAAAAGTATTCGCTAAAAGCCCTTTTCTTCACTACACGCTTAACAGCTTCATTGTAGCAGGTGGCTCAACAATAATTAGTTTGATCGTTGGGCTGCCAGCAGCTTATAGTATAGCCAGATACAAACAGAACAAACTGGCTACAGTCGTGCTGGTGAGTCGGATGATTCCAGGTTTAAGTCTCCTTCTTCCCTGGTTCATTTTCTTTCGGACGCTCAATTTGACAGATACTCACCTGGCTTTAGTTCTGGCTCACATGATAGTAACTTTACCTCTTGTTATCTGGGTGATGATTAGTTTCTTTGAAGGTGTTCCCCGGGACCTGGAGGATGCTGCTCTAATTGATGGGTGCTCTTTATATGGGACGTTTTATCGAGTCGTCTTGCCTTTAGTCAAACCAGGGACTGTGGTGGTTTCAATTCTCAGTTTTATCTTATCCTGGAACATCTTCATATTTGCAGTAGTGCTAAGTGGTTCCAGAACCCGCATTTTGCCCGTGGCAGTTTACAATATTATGAACTATGAGGAAATCATCTGGGGAGAGTTAGCGGCAGCGGCTATAGTGGTTACCTTGCCCGCGCTTATTTTGACCTGTTTTATTGCAAAGCACCTGATTGCTGGCTTGAGCCTGGGAGCGATTAAAGGATAAATTAAAATGCCGTAGGTAAGGTTGAGGAGGAAAAGTTGAGAAAAAATAAACTCAAAGAAAAACTCAAAAAAGGTGATGTTTTAATAGGAACTGCTATAATGGAATGCAGATCTCCTAATTTAGCTCAGTTGTTTGCTGCAGCTGGGTTTGATTGGTTGTTCATTGACTCAGAACACTCCAGTTTTTCAATTGAAACAATTGCCAGCTTTGTTGTTTCTTGCAAAGCGGCAGATATTGGTTCTATATTTAGAGTTCCGAGCAAAGAACACGTATACTGGATTACCCGCTACCTTGATTCAGGAACTCAGGGTATAGTAGTACCTCATGTTGAGACAAAACAGAATGTAACAAGGATTATAGAAGCAGCCAAATATTACCCTTCAGGAAAAAGAGGAATAGCTTTCGAGCTGGCTCATAATGATTTTCAGATTTTTGAAAAGCCATCCAACATCACTGAGAGTGCAAATCAAGAAACTTTTGTTGGGATTCAAATTGAGAGCATAGAAGCTGCAGAGAGGATAGATGAGCTCATATCTGTAGAAGGGGTGGATTTTGCTTTTATTGGACCCTGGGACCTTTCCCAATCTGTTGGAATACCCGGGGAGGTGAAAGATGCAAAAGTTGTGAAAATTATAAGCAGTGTCGTTAGAGCTTGCAAGAATCATGGTGTTATATGCGGAATTGCCGTGGGCAATGATATTGATATGGCAAAAAACTGGATAAAAGAAGGTGTAAAGATGATTTTGATTTCCAGTGATGTTGGATTAATTGTAGAGGGAGGTAGTATATACACTGAAAAACTTAAACATTTTATAAGAAGAAATACAGGCTAAGTTTCAGGAGTAAGCTGTTGGCCAACTATGAACACAGAAAGGTTCTTGTTACTGACTACGCATGGGAAAATCTTCAACCGGAAAGGAAAGTGCTCTCAAAAGTTGGAGCAGATCTCGTAGTTGCCTCCTCTGGCAAAGAAGAAGAGCTGGTGAAGCTCGCAAAAGAGGTTGTTGGAATTCTAACCTGCTGGGCCAGGGTAACACCCAGGGTTGTTAATGCAGCAAAAAAATGCCAGGTTATTGGACGTTATGGGATTGGGGTAGATAATATTGCTGTTGAGGAGGCTACAAAGCTGGGAATCATTGTAACCAATGTTCCCTCTTATTGTACAGATGAGGTTTCAGAGCACGCTATGGCCTTGCTTCTTAACTGTGCCAGAAAAGTTTCATTTTATGACAGAACCATAAAAAGGGGAGAATGGGATATTCAGTCAGGAAACAGAATGTTTCGACTTCGGGGGAAAATATTAGGCTTAATTGGTTTCGGGAAAATAGCTCAAGCTCTTGTTCCCAAAGCGCAGGCGTTTGGGTTAAATATTGTTGCTTTTGATCCGTATATCTCAGAGAAAGATGCTCAAAAATATGGTGTGAAGATGACCTTGTTTGACGAACTCCTCAAAAGCGCTGATTTTATATCTGTACATGTGCCTTTAACCAATTCAACATATAAATTGCTTGATGAGACTGCGTTTAAGAAAATGAAAAATACAGCATATGTAATTAATACATCCAGAGGTGCGGTAGTGGATACTACCGCACTGGTTAGAGCGGTAAAGGAAGGTTGGATTGCAGGAGCAGGATTAGATGTTCTTCCTAAGGAGCCACCAGATACAGATGAGCCTGTTTTGTGTCAGGAGAACATTTCATTAACTCCACATGCGGCATTTTGTTCTGTAGAGTCATTAATTGAGCTTGAAACAAAAGCCGCTAAACAAATTGCCCTTGTGTTACAAAGAAAAGAGCCTGAATATATTGTTAACCAACAAGTTTTGAATAGCCCAAGACTTAGAGCTTCACTGCAGAAGTAACAAAAATCAGGGTAAGATATAATCCTTTAGCAATTTCTACCGCCAGGGGATATTGAATGTTTCGTAGCAAGGATACTTTAAAAAGAGGGCTTGCTGAAAAACAGACCCATGAGCTAAAAACTATTGATACCCCAACTGTTTCTAATGCCATTGAGAAGTGTCATCTTCGCTCTCTTGTTGAAGGTTTTATGGGAATGGATATCCGCTGTTTTTTCCCGGAACTTGGCACAATGGTAGGGCATGCTTTGACCCTAACAGTGGATACTACTACAGCAGAAAAACAAAAAAAGTTTGGTTTGCCAGAAATGTTGCAAGCCATATTAGAAACACCCAAACCAGTGATACTGGTTATCAAAGCAGTTGGCCCCAGACCAGAACATACTTGTGTTTTTGGAGACCTCATGGCAAGGGTAGCAAAACATATGGGTGCTGTAGGTCTGGTAACTGATGGAGGTGTTAGAGATATAAAAAATATAAGAAAGATAGGGTTTCATCTTTTTGCCCGGGGAGCTGTTCCCTCGCATGGAAATTTCTCTATTGAACAAATCAATGCATCGATTAATCTCAGTGGAGTAGAAATCCAGCCAGGGGACTTAATTCACGGAGATGAAAATGGAGTGCTCAAAGTTCCCTGGGATTGTGTAGACAAACTTTCAGAAGTTGCTAAAAAGCTATTGGCACAGGAAAATAGAATAGTTAATTTTGTTAAATCTTCTCATTTTTCTATTGAAAAATTAAAAGAGATATCTCAAGAAGATGACAGTATTTACTGAGAACAGAACACCTATGTCGCCAAAACGTCGTTTTTTGTCCTCTCTTTTTGGCGGACGCAGAGGACACCGTGTCCCAGTAGGTAATCCTACTTCTATTGTGTGCGTGGAACTTATGATGAAGGTGGGTATTCATTTTCCAGAGGCTCATCTTGACTCCCGGTCAATGGCAGAGCTCGCTGCTGCCGGTCATGAAATACTGGATTATGATACCATAATGCCGGAATTTAGTGTCCAGCAGGAAGCCGCAGCACTTGGTTGTGAAGTAGACTGGGGAACAGAAGATAGAATGCCAGATATTAAAGTGCACCCTGCAAAGGAGCTTAAAGATATAGTTATTCCTGAAAATATTTTAGAGAAGCCCTCCCTTAAAGTGGTTTTAGATGCCATTTCCTACCTGAGAAAAAACTATGGTGATCATGTGGCTATTCTCGGTAAAGTAATGGGGCCCTGGACCCTGTCTTATCATTTAGCTGGAACAGAGGAGTTTTTGACCTGGACTATCTTAAATCCTGGCAAAGTTCGCCGTTTCCTGGAAGTTCTAAAAAGAGTCCCTATTATCTTTGGTAAGGCTCAAATCCAGGCCGGGGCAGATGTTATTACCCTGGCTGACCATGCTACAGGAGATCTTGTAAGTCCTGAGATGTATCGTGAGTTTTTGCTACCCGTTCACAAAGAAATCATCCAAAAGATAGGCTCACCAGTTATCCTGCATGTCTGTGGTAACTGCGCTGACCGTCTTGACTACTTCGCTGAAGCGGGTTTTGATGCTTATCACTTTGAGTGGCAAATTGATGCTAAAAAAGCTGTAAAGGCTGTAAGTGGAAGGATGTCCCTTGTAGGTAATATTAGCAATATAGTTCTGTATCAAGGTAAACCCGAAGATATTTATAAGCAAGTAAGATACAGTATAGAAGCCGGGGTTAACATTATTGCCCCTGAGTGTGCTGTGCCTTTGCCTACACGCTTACAAAATTTAAAAGCAATTGTGGAGGCAGCAAAGGAACCGGTGAGCTAAGAGAGTAGGGGAGCTATTCTTTCTCAATGATATGGATTACTCTCCATCCCCCTTTTTTGAGAACATCTGCTATAAATCGGCGGTGACATCTCCAGGGGAGTTTCTCTGCACAGAAAAAAGCCGAAGGTAACTGAATGGCTATATCTTCCAGCTTCTTCATGCCTGCTTGAAAAGATGCACTCCGGGTATGTTCCTCGTATCCAGCTTTTCTGTAGCCTCCCAGCTCATTTCCAAGGTAAAAGTACCTGATGTTTTCTTTTTCAGCAATTCTTTGCAGATTATCTTTTTTAAAATGCTCAAATCTACTGGTGGGGAATCTGCGCACATCAATTATAGCTTTAATTTTGTATTGCTTTACAAGTTCTATAAACTCCTCTTTTTCTCTTGTACTTGTTCCAAAACTGTATATTTTTTTGTTTTCAGTATTCATTACATTTTACTTTCTTAAATTTTTGGACCATCTGCGATAATCCTTTAGCTTCCATCCGGGATTACTTATTTTTTTTCCCAGGGCAAGCTCAGGTATGCTGCAGCGAGCTTTGATGCAAAAAAGGCAGTTTCCCTGACAATTTGTTGCCGGATAAAATTTTTTCCCATTTCTTTGATAGATGGGAATATCCATCCCCTCGCAGTTAACAGAACTCATAAATTCTCTGTTCAATCCCTGCACCTTCCCATTAATAAGTTCATACTCCATGCACAGGGCAAAGGTTACATTTTTCTGCTCACAGATGTTGCGCAGCTTATCAAATATTTTCTTTCTATAGTTAATATCAGCATGCACATAGCTACCTGTATTTTCCCGGTAAAGCCTTTCATAACTTCTTTTTACCCCTGTCCCAAATTTTTTATCAATTTTATTTAACACATCTTCCCATATCTTGCGCGGAATATCAAGGCAGCTTGCTATTATATGTTTGCATCCTGAGTCTTTTGCTCTCTGGATTATCTCTTCTGCATCTTTAACATTGTCAGTTATATAAGGGAAAATAGGGTCTATTCTGCATACGGAAAATATTTTATTTTCCCATAAAAGGTTTATATTTTGAAAAAGCTCATCAGTTGTTGCCCCATTTGGGACTAAAATTTTTCTTAAATTTTCCCGGGGAGTAAGTATGGAGACCTGTCCAAACGAGTGAGGTTGATTTTTTATAATTTCAACAACTTTATTCGGGATTTTTGCTTTGGTTATAAACTCTACGGGGATGTTTCTTTCCACAAAAACTTGGATAATTTTCTCCGATAATTTATATTTTTCATTCAACGGCTGAAAAGGCTCAGTAACCGGCGAAAGATAGCCGCAGGAGACAATATCAATAGAATCAAGCTGTTTGGCAATGCTCTTATCAAAATCTTTAGCAACAGTGATTATTCCCTTTTCCCTGAAAAGTTGAAAATATCCGGGAAAAGAAAGGGCATAGCAGAAAAAGCATCCTATCCCGCATCCATTATAAGGATTTATTAAAAGGCGCTCTGAGGTGCACTCTCTTTTACCTGGCCACCATCCATGAAGCTCTTTTTTTGTGGAGATGATGATGTGCGGTTGAGGCTCTTTTATAACCTTAAGCTTTTTTCCGTTTACTTCTACAAAATCCATCTTAAACCTCATCTGCAAGAACATCAAAGATATTTTTAACTTCTGTTACTTTGGCTTGAATAATTACGCCTGCAGGATAATTTTTATCAAGATATGTTTTTCCGTCAATTTCTGGCGTCTGAAAAATGGTATGTCCCTCTGCTTCATTTAAGTTAGAGGTAAAGTCAATCATTAATGGATAGATATTGCCCACTCTATTTTTATTTTTTTCATAAGTTATTTTTTCCTGCAGGCGAAAGACCTCTTTTCTTCTTTTTTCTTTAACTTTTGGTGAAACCTGGTCGGGAAAAGCATAGGCAGGGGTTTTCTTTTCCCTGGAATAGGTGAAAACTCCCAGCCAATCAAATTGTAGATTTTCTACATCTTTTAGCAGTTTTTCAAAATGCTGCTCTTTTTCCCCGGGAAAGCCTACCATCAAGGTTGTGCGCAGTGTGGCATCGGGGATAACCTCTCTTATTTTCTCTATAATCTTTAACGCTGTATTAAAGGGAGGACGCCCCATTAGTTTGAGAATCTCATCCTGAGTGTGCTGGAAAGGAAGGTCAATGTAGCTTAATATTTTTGCAGAGTTTTTTATAAGCGGGATTAACTTAAAATCAAAATGAGCAGGATGAAGATATAAAAGTCTTATCCATTCTATCCCCTTGATTTTCTCAAGTTTTTTAAGCAAAACTGTCAGGTAAGATTTCTCATCTCTGTCATGCCCGTAAAAGGTTGTATCCTGAGAGGTTAATATAAGTTCTTTAATGTGCATGCGGGCAAGCTCCTTTGCCTCCTTCACCACATCATCTATATCCCTACTTCTAAAATTTCCTCTTAAAGTGGGAATAAGGCAGTAAGAACATCTATTTGAGCAGCCTTCAGCTATTTTTAGATAAGTATAACCAGGGGGAGTGGAGATAAGTCTTGAGAAACTTGAATTATAGATAAATTCTGGTTTTGATATGGAAAAGACTCTTTCCCCCTTAAATAAAACATCATCCACGACTTTGTCAATGTTATAAAAATCTGCACTGCCTAAGAGAGCATCAATTCCTGAAAATTTTGAAAAAAGTTTTCTTTTTTCCAGTTGGGGAAGACAGCCACAGACAATTAATTTTTGCCGGGGGGATTTTTGTCTCAGTATTTTAGAAATTATCCGATAGGACTCATCTCTTGCATCTTTAATAAAACTGCAGGTATTTATAATTACAACATCAGCTTCCCTAAAAAATGAGGTTAGAATATAACCTCTTTCCCCTAATCTCCCCAGAATAACTTCACTATCAACCAGGTTTTTAGGGCAACCAAGGGAAATAAGATTTATCTTAATTTTCTCTTTAATTTTTCTTTTATCTTGCATACTTAATAACAATACAAAATAAACACTGACGGTCAACAGTTTTTGACTTGAATATTTTAGAGAATATGGTATAAAATAAGAAAGTTCAAAGAAAAAGGTTTATCATGCAAAATGAGCAAATTTTAGCCATTCCCGTAACCGTGGATAAGGACCATATTGTTACAATTGGTGAGCGTCTTTATGGAGAGAGCATTGAGCTTGTAAGGGAGCTTGTTAACAATACCTACGATGCTGATGCTACGCGGGTAGACATCACTGTGGATGGGAAAAAAATAGTGGTTGAGGATAATGGGAATGGAATGTCTCTTGAGGAGCTGAAGCAGTACTTTAATATTGGCTCATCCCATAAAAGAAGGCAGAAAAAATCTCCCAAATTTGAGCGGGAGATGATTGGTCAGTTTGGCATAGGCAAGTTTGCAAGCCTTGCTGCCTGCAAAAGGTTTGAGGTATGGACTAAAAAAGGAAACTTTTGTGGAGCAGTAACATTTGATAAGAATGACTGGAAAAAGAGTAAAAGAAACTGGTATCTTCCTTTAAGGTTATTTACTCCTTCTGCGGGCAGGGTGGATGGAACGAGAATAACTCTAACAGGTCTTACAAAAAAGTTTAAAATTGAGGATATAAAAAGTCGGCTCAGGGAAACGGTTCCACTTTCTGTGCATAATTTTTCTGTTTATCTTAATGAGAAAAAAATTACCCCTTACTATGTTGCGGGAAGAAGTATTCCCTTTATGGAGGGGACAAAATATGGTGCGGTTCATGGAGAAATAGTTATTGTAACAAGAGGTCCTTTTCCTGATAAGCCTTCGGGAATAGAGTGTAAGGTAAAACATGTTATGGTTAAAAGAGAGTTTTTTGGTCTTGAGAGTATAAGCGGGATAGCCAGAAAAATTTATGGAGTTGTTAATGCTGATTTTCTTCCTGTAACAAGCGACCGCACGGGATTTATTATTGACTGTCCCGAGTACAGGGCTTTTCAGGAAGTCATGAAAAATGTTGTAGTTAGGGTTAAAGAAGAAATAAAGGTCTTATCCGATGAAAGACAAAATCGTAAGGTAAATCGCAGACTAAAAGAGGCTATGCGCAGAGTAGAGGATGCCCTGATACACAATCCAGAGCTTTGTCCTTCCAGTTTAACACCTGTGGGAGATGAAGAGGGTGAGCAAAGTGGTGTTTTAAAAAAGAAGCATCAAATTGGTGAGACTGAAGGGGATGAAGAGGAGGCAGGAGTCGAGAGTGAGTCAATTGAGGAAAGGGAGGGAGTGGATAAAAAAGAGGTAGGCAAGGGGGCTGATAAGAAAAAACCCCGGAAAAAGAAAAGACCCACCATCAAGCCTCTAACAACTACAGCCCTGGTTAAAGAGCTTAAAGCTAAAAGGTTTGGGGTAACCTGTGTTATTGACCATTTTGGAGAGGATGGTCCTGAGTGTTTCACTCAGGGAACAGTTGTGCACATAAATAGAGACCATCCTGTTTACAGGGAGGCTTACAAAAACCGCTCCTCTTATGTAATGCATCTTGCAAGACTTTTGACCCAGGAGATATCTCTTCTTGCCAGAGTTTCTGACCCACACATTGCTTATACTTACCAGAGCAGGCTTATGCGAGATGCCTTTCGCAGACCATTTAAAATTTAATTGACACAACTGAGTTCATAGGTTGTCAATTATCTAACCTCTTATATAATTATCTACCAGGCGGAGGAAAAAAATGACCAAGGACCAAGAGTGGATTGTGAACCACTTTGAGGAAATCGTTAACGAATATGGGGGAAAGTACATTGCAGTTGTAAAAGAGACGCTGGTAGCGGTTGGAGATTCTCCAAAAGAAGTGGATGAGATAGCACGGAAAAAATTCCCCGGAGCTATTCCCTCAGTAATGCATGTGCCCAAAGAAGAAG
>JACUUP010000127.1 GCA_014859225.1 Candidatus Aerophobota bacterium | reverse complement strand
TAACCCGACGCTTACCTTCACGGTAACTGATGCTCTGAACAACCTTGGTATTGCCGAACTTTACATAGATGCTTATCCCAGCACAGTGGTGGATACCATTGCTCTGGGTGCCGTACAGGCAACGACCGTAAGCGTAGAGATTGATATTACCGACCTTGATGAGGGTGAACATACCATCTTCATCAGGGCTAATGATGATCTTGGTAACTGGAGTGACGTTGCCCAGATTCAATTCCTGGTGGATAAGACTCCTCTTCTGGTAGTAGTGGATAAGATTCTACCTGATCCAACGAACATTGACAGTGTCACGGTTACCGGCTACGTGCTTGATTCTACCACTCCTATATCCGAGCTTAAGTACGAGGTGAGCGGTGCAGGCACTCTTGCTCTAACCGATGTTCCTGCTGCCTACATCACCGAAGGTACGGTAGGAACCAGCCTGCTGATTCATTTCAGCATCCCGGTTACCTCCTCAACCATTACCACTGAGGGTACCTACACGGTGAGGGTAGAGGCTACGGATAAAGCGGATAACACCGCAGAAGGTGAGGATAGCTTCATTTACGATGCCACTGCACCTGATATGGCCTGGATAGAAAGACCTGCCCCTGGAAGCTGGATCTCTACTGATACCGTAATTCTCATAGGGTCTGCCTCTGATGCTCTAACCTCCATTGCTACCGTTCGCTACCAGCTTGATGGTGGTGACTGGTACCTGGCAGGCTCAGTTGATGGAGCCTTTGATTCTCTCTATGAGGAGTTCAGCTTCACCTTGTATCAGCTGGCAGAATCTGACCATACCGTGGTTGTGGAAGCGGTAGATGAGGCAGGAAACGTTGCCTCTATCTCTACAGTCTTCTATGTAGATACCATTGGACCAGTTGTGACGGGCATCAACGTATCACCTGATCCAACGAACATTAATCCAACGCTCACTTTCACTGCAACTGACGCGTTGAACAATGTAGCTGTGGTTGAGTACTACATCAATACCTATCTTGATACAGATCCTGTTTGGAGAGCTACTGTATTCCCACTTCTCCCTATCACCAATGTGACGACCACCATCAACATTGAAGACCTGGTTGAAGGCGAGCACATCGTGTTTGCCCGGGCCAGGGATGATATCGGTAACTGGGGTGATCCTCAGCAGACGAGCTTCCTGGTAGACAAGTCACGCATGGAGATCGTGTTAACCACCAAGCCGACCGATCCGACGAGCGATGATACGCCGCTCTTTGAAGGCTACGCGCAGGATTCAACCACCAAGATTATGGAGGTTGTCTATCGGTTCAAGGATCCGGTTGGCGTATACACTGCCTGGGAGCCGGTTACAATTACCAGTGGCGGAATTGGCGGTCTCCCCTGTAGTCACCTCGTAGACTTTGAGTTTACTCCTGCTGCACCTCTCAGTCCTGATGGACGCTGGACAATGGAGGTGCGAGCAACCGACGAGGCGACCAACGTGAACACCATCAGCTACAGTTTCACCCTGGACACCGCCGAGCCGTACGTAAGCTACTACATCAGGACCTATCCCAAACTCGATGTTCCATACGGGCCAATTTCAGGTCCTTCGGGCATCTACTACGAAGTCTACGAACAAACAGTTGATATTACCGCAACAGTGTCTGATAAGACGACCTATGTCACCTCAGTTGGATTCGAGAGAACCCAGGGCGGTGTCACCGAAAACATGGATGAGCGGACCAACAACGACAAGGCGAATCCGTGGGTAACCACGCTCCA
The DNA here is from genome assembly GCA_014859225.1 of Candidatus Aerophobota bacterium. Lineage (GTDB taxonomy): Bacteria > Aerophobota > Aerophobia > Aerophobales > B3-G15 > Kmv34. The sequence goes on along the minus strand of JACUUP010000127.1, from coordinate 2,768 downwards.
GGTTGACCTCGCATACGATGTCTTGACCACCTTTACCATAACAGCGCGAGACCAGGCAGGAAATATCACGACGGTTTCGGTCACCTTGAAGTACCAGCATGCAGAAGCGGATGTGCTCATAGGTGAGGCGGTTATTGGAGAGTACGGTGGCGTGGTGGAAGCATCTGATAGAACGATGGTTGATATTCCAGAAGGTGCGCTCAACAGGCAAACGCTCATATCCATCCGCAAGGTAACCCGGGACCAGATACCGTTCTATGAACACGGACTACCAGAGTGTATCGTCGGTACACCGTTTGCCCGAAGGTTTGAACCCGAGGACCTCGTGTTCCTCAAGTGGGTAACCATAGCCGTTCCCTACACCCAGGGCTGGATTGATTACATGAACGCTGACGGCGCAGGAATAGATGAAAACAGACTGGCGCTGTTTAGCTTTGACGGTCTACGCTGGAACAAGATTGAGAGCACGGTGGATACAGATGCAAACATCGTTACCGCCAGGGTCAACCACCTGGGACTGTTTAGAATCATGGAAGATAGGTGCGATGCTCCTGCAGACTTTACGATGTACCTGACCAAGAACCCATTTGCATACGGAGACCATACCGTGTTCTACTACGAGCTGCCTCAGGCAGGCACGGCCACCATCAAGATTTACGACCTTGCCGGCGACCTGGTCAGAACTCTTGCAGATGGCGAAGCCCAGAACGCAGGCTACAACGAGGCTACCTGGAGCGGTCAGAATGACTTCATGAACTACGTGGGAAGTGGTATTTACATCTTCAAGCTCCACGTGAGATTCACCGATGGTACGACCAAGACCATCATCAAACCGGTGGGTGTAATTAAGTAGATAACGGATTAATAACTCCCCTGAGTGCTGCTTCATGGCACTCAGGGGACATGCTATTTTTTCATTTGTTAACCGTAACTTTGAAAAATTAAAGGAGGAGACCTTGATGCTCACATTTAAGCGGAAGAAAATATTTCTGGGACTATTTACCGGGGCGCTGGCGCTCTCATTCAGCGCAGCTTCCTTTGCCAGTGGCTACGTGGACCTCAACATGGGTCCTCGTCCCCAGGCAATGGGAGGAGCATTCGTTGCCGTAGCCGATGATGTCTATGCAGGCTACTGGAACCCGGCAGGAATTGTGCAACTAAAAGAGCCTGCAGTCGGATTTATGCATTCAAACCCTTTTGGTATTACAGAAGTCTCGCTTGACTACCTTGTCTTTGCCCATCCAACTGCGCTTTCTTTTCTCAATGGAGGAATTGGCCTGGCATACCAGAAAACAGCGGCAATTTTTGAGTCTTGTTATAGTGAGAGGACAGGAGATGAGAGTATCTACACTTTATCTGTTGCCGGTAAAATCATACCGCGCCTCTCTTACGGTATTAACCTCAAATCTATTAATATAGATTTTGGTGAGATGAGTACCTCAGGTGAGGCGTTTGACTTTGGACTTCTCTACCGCTTCGATGAGCGCTATTCCCTCGGGCTCATGATGCGCAATCTTTCGGGTAAACTTACCAACGAAACACTTCGCCAGGAAAAAAGGTTAGGGGTAGCAGGAAGGTTCTGGAATAATAAAATAATTGTTGCCATTGATGCCTCCCACAAAAAAGAAGTACAGGGAGAACAGGAAGTTTGGCGCCTGCATGCAGGCACTGAACTTCAGGTAACTGAAAATATTGCTCTTCGTGTCGGCTTTGACCGGGAAAGCTTCACCGCAGGTGTTGGCATAGGTTTCAACCTCGGTGGACTTATCCAGGGTGCATCACTTGATTACTCCTTCAAGAACAGCGAAGAACTTGCTGTGAGCCATCGCTTTGCCCTTAGCCTGGCACTGGGGGGAATGGATTAATTGAGTAAAGTTGACTGATATGTGAGTGAAGAGTGTCTCTTCCTTTTAAAATGTTTTCGGGGGAAGCCGTAGCTGGCTTCCCCTTTTTTTATTGAAAATATTTTTTGTTCCTGCTATGCAAGAGCTCATTTTCTTGACATTTCCGTCCTGGCTTGATATATTCATTACTGTACATGCAGGGCACTCAAAATTATTGGTTTAAGTCTGGTTGGCGGATTCAAGCTCCCATTGGTTATGATGATTACCTTGAAGGATATAATTTACTCAAAAAGTAAGAAGGGGGGTGGACAAAGTATCTTGTTAACCTTCTGGGGTTTAAAATTGGTTTGTCAACCCAAAAAGGTTGACAGAATAATTAGATGCCTTTAAAATTTATTGCAACAGTTACCATTTATTTAGTTGTTATTTTTGTGGGAAGTCCGATAGTCCAAATAATCTGTATGGTCGAAAATTAATGATTTTAACTGAGGATACGAGAGGAAAATTGCAGGATTTTTTCAAAAAGAAAGAAGAAGTTGTCTTTGCTTATATTTTTGGCTCTCAGGTAAAAGGCAATGCCTCCTCTTTAAGCGACGTAGATGTGGCTATTTATCTTGATGCAGCGCTTCGCAAACCTGAGCGCTTTGATGTGCGCCTTCGCTTAATTGCCGAGGTATGTGGTATTGTTAGCTCTAAAAAAGTTGACCTTATTATTTTGAATGATGCTCCTCTCAGGTTATACTTCAACGTTATAAGTGGGGTTGTTCTTTATTGCCGGGATGAGCTGAAGCGTATCAGAAGTGAAGTTAAGGTTATGTCCAAATATTTGGACCAGAAGTTCTACCAGGACCGTCATAACAACATTTTACTTGAACAGATTACAAGGGAAGGTATTTTGTGAGTGCCAGGTATATAGCAGAGTAT
>JACUUP010000126.1 GCA_014859225.1 Candidatus Aerophobota bacterium | reverse complement strand
AATTTGTCAAACCCAGAGCGTAAATCAACCAGGTATAAAACTCAAGCTCCTCAGAGATAAAATTTTTCTCCCAGCAAACCTGGTCTATTATTAGCCGTTTCAAAAAAGAGTCGCCCCGGTAAAAAACCTTCTCTTCCCATTCCTGGATTATTTTTTCCTCGCTATCCATAAATATCAACTCGCTCTTTCCATTTATTATCATTCATCGCACTTTCATAAAGCAATGAATGGTAGCGTTTATCCTCAACAACCTCTTTCTCGTTAATGATAAGTTTTTCTCTAACCGGTGAATCCCTGCTGCCAAAAGCAACAACCCAAATCCCACCCCCTAAATCCTCACCACCACGACAAATACCACTATCTACCAAACCGGACCGACCCTTACCTTTTGCCCACTTAATCCGACCCCGACAAAAAGGACACTGTCCCCGGGAGACTATCAAGCCCCTTACATCGCCTTTAAACTCTTTCTTTATTTCAGAATCAATCTTCTCTTTTTCTTCAAGCTTCAACTTCTCAAATTTGCCCCAAATACTGCAATTTCTAAAACCCTTCAGTTTTTCGCCTATTTGCTTCTGGTAGATTAAAAATGTAGCCCTAGTAATATATTTTAACTTATGAGCACGGATTTTAAGATACTGTTCATTACAAGCATCATCTAAAGACCACCCAACTTGCAAAGACTTTCTTATCTCTTTTATATATTTATCCTTCAAAAATTTACTTTGTTTCTTTTTTCCACTTTGCAACTTCTCAAACTCCTCTTTAATACGCTTTACACTATAAAACCTATAAAAAACATCTACCTTACCTTGGGGATTAGTTTTTGTAGCAATTTTTTGACCCGTTTCCCGTTCTAAAAATCGCTTATAATCTTGCTTTAACCTACATAAATCATTAGGGTTAATATACTCCAGAGCGTCAACCATAATATTCAAATGCGGATGGTATTTATATAAATTCTCCTCAGTATCAAAGAAGTGCCAGCGAGCTATTGCCCTCAAATCCAGGTATATCCTCTTCAACTTTCTCCTCAAAAAAGTCCTTAATTTTGATAAATTTCCTTTCTCTAAAAAATAAGGTCTCATATGCTCAGGAATAGTGAAGACAAAAAAACCAAAGCCCCCATTCATCCTATAAACTTTAGGATAAAGCCTGCCAAATCGCCTGCTCTCCATTTTTTCCCTGCAAACATTACACCACTCCTTGCCACAAAAAATTTCAGCTGCATATACAGTTCCGCACTCCCGGCAGACCCCTAATTTAGCAAATTCTCCACAATATTTTCTTTTTTCTTCCAAATTCCTAATCCTTTCTAATTAAGAACTGTCTTAAAAAAAGTTTAAAATTGTAAGCTTTGGCTATGGACTGAACATAAGGAACCCGGGATTTTTTTTCCTTTTTCACTACCAACATTTTCCCCCACCCCAAAATCAGGTTATTTCACATCTTTTTTATCTTCCCACCCAAAAACTACAAAAAAACATTGCGATATAGCCACTCTGGTGCATTTTAATCCAAAAGGTAAAGGTTTTACCTACCCCTTTAAAAAAAAAAGATTCTCTAAACGCAAACTGGTTGCCAAATACACCTAACAATCAGCGACACCCAGCGTGCCGATTTACCGCATTTGTTCTTCCAGGGAAGTTTTGAAACCCGCTTGCAGAGCCAATTTTTGAATATCCAATAAAAAAAACCGGGAAGTGAGCTTTTAAACTCAATTCCCGGCATTCCCTGTATAGAATCCTGATAAGTGCTCGGGTCCTCATCGGCAAGAGGTTGCCCTATCCCCTTATCAGGCAAGAGCCTTAAAAATTCACTTATTATAAAAGAGCTAACTTTACCCTTGACAACTTTTCCAGAATGGCTATAATCGCAAATAGTTACATACAAGTTTTTGTTCCTTTGCCCGGTTATTTTCTAAAAGAAGTAGCCGGGCAAACTTTTTTATATTTTAGCTTGAGAAGCTAACCCCGGGAAGTTACCAGCTTCCCGGGGATTTTCTATGATAGTATCAGGAAGCTTTGCTTTCCAAGCTATTTTCCAAATTAGTTCTCACTTCCTTAAAAAATCGTTCCCATCCAAACTTATCTAACTTTTTTTCAAGTTTATCAATTTGCTCCAGGAACAAATCTACCTTTTTTTCGTATTTGTTTAGCTCGCCCAGAAACTCCGGACCATTAAAATACCGCAGAAACTCATTGAACTGTGCCTGAGTTACCGGCTTTTCTACCTCATCGGCTACCTCATTTTCCACCTTGTTTTCTACCTCACAGGCTACCGCACTTTCTACCTTGTTTTCCACTTCAGAAGTGGACCGGGCTACCATATCGGATAGTGCTTTTCCCACCAATTCCGCCACCCCATCCTTCAGCGTGAATCCCTGGGTATCAGAAAACCCCCTAACCTTATTGTAAACTTCATTTTCTATTTTTATAGTTTTCACTTTCTCCCCCAATTAGCTCATAAAGCTAATTTTCATTAAAAATTGCTAAAAAATTCAAATATGATACAATAAAAAAGCCTGATGAGGCAGGGGAAAAGATAAAAACAACCTTGGCCGGGAGTTTTTCCTTTTCCCCTCTGTTCTATTCCTCCACTCCAAACTCTACCTTAAGGTTATAACCGCGTTTTTTCAGTTCCGCCTTCACGGATTCGCAATCCAAGAGCCCAGCTAATTTTCCCCGCGGGCCTATGCTCTCAAGCATGCTGGCTCCCCACCTCGGCCTACTCGGGCAAAACTCATTGAAACCCATCTTTACCCACCTCCTCCTTCACTAAAGTTTTTAATACGGCAATCAGGCCAGGGCTCAACTCCCGGAGAAAAATGCTCCAGGATATCTTAGGAAAACCCCTAAATGAGGCATAAAGCCTTTTGGCCTCGCTTAAAAGAATAAAATCTTCTTGATAAACGGTCAAAGTTCGCCTTTTTTTTGCGATAGGGACCCCCCCCTTCCTGAATCAATTTTAGTCAAATTTTTCTTCCCGTCAAGGGGCTCGCCGAGCCCGAAAATCTATATAATTATCATATAAAGATGTATTCACCTTTTTGTTATGGTCAAGCCTTTGAATTCTTATCCTTCCCTTTTATAAAAATAGCCCGAATCAGAACACTCAACTATCGTTCTATTTACCTCACTGTAACTCAAATTTACTATTTCAGTATGGTAAACTGCCACAGTAGACCCCGCAGGAATGGGTAACATCCTCTCCTCTCGTATTCTTGTAGCCTCTCCATAATAGAAAAGTGTATTTTTATCAAATTTCTCCGAAACATCAAAACTACCCACCACCAGATAACCCAACAAAACAACCAGCCCAACTCTGTGATATTTTCGCATCAAAACATCTCCCCCTGCTCTCCTGGATTTTCTTTGTGCCTCTTAGCTTTCTTAAATGTCCTGTCCATAGCAGCTATTCCTTCAAGTGGTCGCTCTATACTCTTCCCGTTAAAAAGCTCCTCTATGGTCAAAATCTGTATCTTGGGATACTGCTTACCAAGGGGGGATTTATAAAAGCCTGAAGATACCGCCTCTTCCTTCATTCCCCTGGTAGGCTCTTGTAAGGTTATTAAAACGCCTATTTGAGCTTTTTCCCGTTCCGTATCACCTTTCAAAGTAGCAATATCGCCACGTTTTACCTGTCCACTTTTTACCTGGATGACTATTTCTTTCGTTTGCCTACCCTCAGGGTCATCGTGAAAATATATCCTTCCGTCAATTCCCTTGTCTGCTACATCGCTTGGCTCAGGTTTTGCTTTGACAAGGCTGAGTGCCCAACTTTGAAATTGAAACCTGTCCCTACTCGCTAAATCTTCGGCATCCTGAATAGAGGTAGGAATACCCTTAACCTCATAACTAACAGAGTCCCCAAAGGTATCCTTTAACCTGTATTCCATTAAGGATATGGCTAAATGAGTTATGTCTATACCTATCCATTTTCTTTCCAACCTCTCTGCAACTACTATGGTAGTTCCACAACCACAAAAGGGGTCTAAAACAATATCACCCTCGTTGCTACTTGCTTTCATAATGCGTTCAAGGAGCTTCTCAGGTTTCTGGGTGGGATAGCCAAGGCGTTCTCTAGAAGATGGCATTATTGGCTGCATAATCCAAACATCATCAGGATACTTACCAAGCGGATGAGCTTCATAAGTATCATAAACCCTATTTTTACGAAAGGCCCTCGCCTTATATCGTAATCTTTCCAAAGTGTCAACAGAATAAGGCATTCTTATCTGATTGGGATTAAAAATCCACTCACTTCCTTTAGCGTAAAAATAAAGAATATCATGCCGTCTTCCAAATCTCTTTTTAGATACACCACCACCCCTATAATACCAAATAATCTCATTCCTAAAATTCTTATGCCCAAACATAGCATCCATAACCAGCTTCAGGTAATGGCTTGCCGTCGGGTCGCAGTGCAGGTAAATAGACCCGGTAGGTTTCAATACCCTATGTAGTTCTTGTAACCTTATAGCCATCATAACAAGGTATGCCATCATATCGTTAGAACCTAAAAACTTTC
>JACUUP010000125.1 GCA_014859225.1 Candidatus Aerophobota bacterium | reverse complement strand
CTTTATCTATCTCAGGTATTCCTCCCTTTAATGGATTCTGGAGTAAACTTTTTATAATTATTGGTTTGGTCCAGGCAGAAAGGTATGTTTTAGCAGTCTTAACTATCCTGGTTTCAGTTCTTACTTTAGCTTACTATCTTAAGGTTCAAAGGTTTGCCTTCTTTGGCACTTTAAACGAGAAGTGGGCTAAGATAAAGGAAGTTCCCAAACCTATGTGTGTTTCTATGATTATACTTGCGGTCCTTTGTATTGGAACGGGAATTTTATTTTACCCCTTGATTAAAGTCCTTTTAGAGCCAGCTGTGGGAGTTTTGCAAGAGGGAACTAAATATAGCATGTTTATTTTAGGGGGATAGGATGAAAAAATTGGTGCTTTTCATTGTCAGCTTTATTACCTGGCTTATTTTAACCTGGACAGTTTATCTACCTTCCCTGCTTATAGGAGTAGGTGTGTCCCTTATTGTCTCCTTCTGGTTTGCTGATATCTTTATTAGACATCCGCAAAATTTTTTCCAGATAAAAAGATTTTTATATCTTCTGCTTTACATACCTATTTTTATATTTTACTGTATTGTGGCTAATTTAGATGTAGCCTACAGGGTGCTTCATCCTAAGCTTCCTATAGAGCCGGGGATTGTAAAAGTTAAAACAGAGCTTTCCACTCTTACCGGAAGGGTAGCTCTGGCAAATTCTATCACCTTGACCCCGGGCACTCTTACGGTGGAGCTAACCGATGATGGCTATCTTTATGTGCACTGGATTAATGTGAAGGCAATAGATGTTGAGGAAGCAACTAAGATGATTGTTAAAAAGTTTGAGCCCATACTCAAGGAGGTGTTTGGATGATTCTTGATATTCCCGCTATTTTCGCTATACCTTTGATAGTATGTTGCTTCCTCTGTCTTTATAGAGTTCTGCGTGGACCAACTGCTGCAGACAGGATAGTAGCTGTAGATATTCTGGGAATACTGGTAGTTGGCTTTTGCGCCTTGTTTGTAATTTATACACCCCGGGCTTTTTTTATGGACATTGCTATTGCCTGGGCTCTTTTAGGTTTTCTGGGAGCCTTAACCTTAGCTAAATACCTGGAGGGGAAGGGATTAGATGAATGAAGCAGTAGTAATTGCGGGTAAGGTATTGATATTTATAGGGGTAATATTTGACCTTTTGGGTTGCATTGGTTTGGTCAGACTTCCTGATGTGTACAATCGTCTTCAGGCAGCTACAAAATGTGTAACCCTGGGCACCTGTTTTATACTTTTTGGGACCTTCTTGGCTGGAGGATTCCTGACAAAAAGTATACTTGCTATTATATTTGTAGTATTCAGCTCCCCTACCGCTGCTCATGCTATTGCCCATGCTGCTCACAGGAGCAAAATTAAGCTGTGGGAGAAAAGTGTGGTTGATAAATACGAGGAAGAAAAAGAAAAGGTTTAGCGGAGACTGCCAATGAAATACCCAAAACTTAGAGAGCTAAGAGAGGCAATAACTTCTCTTTTCAGTGCGCCTTATACAACTAAATTCCCCAAAATCCCTTCACCTGCTGCTCCAGGCTATAGAGGCAAGGCAGAGTTTGATGAGAAAGAGTGTGTTGTTTGCGGAGCATGTGCCGAGGTTTGCCCCCCCGGTGCTATTGAGAAGATTGAAGAGAGTGCACCGGGCGGCAAGAGAAGATTGGTTTTAGATTACGGCAGGTGCATTTTCTGTGGTCAGTGCGAGGCTAACTGCCTTACAGAAAAAGGGATAAAACTTACCACCAGATACGACCTTGCGGTTTTATCCAGAACTGAGGCACAAACAAGCATAGAGGATGAGCTTATCTTCTGCCAGCATTGTGGAGAATCTATAACCACAAAAAAGCATCTTGCCTGGGTCAGGGATAGACTGGGACCTCTTGTGTTTTCCAATCCCAATTTATTTCTCTCTTCTTTAAGTGAGATGGAGCTGATTGAAGAAAAACTGCCCAGGGCAGAAGACATTCCCTTAGAGCGGGCAGATAATCTGAGGATTTTGTGCCCGCGATGCAGAAGAGAACTTACCCTGAAAGAGGAGTGGGGATAAAAAGTAAATGCTCAGTAAAAATATCCAAAGAGAGAGCCTCTATCCAGCTTAAATGTTGCCCGAGTTTACCTTATCTAAATCCTTTCCCCAGAACTCTTAAATGTTATGATTGATATAAAAAAATATATTCAGGGTAAGGTGGTATTTTTAGGAGTGGGAAATTTGATGAAAGGGGATGATGGGGCAGGATGTATTTTTATTGAGGAATTGCAAAAAGCGAGTAAATCTTTCAGGATATATCTTTTTAATGGGGGACAGCTACCGGAAAATTATCTGGAAAAGATAATTAAAGTAAGACCTGATAAAGTTTTTATTGTAGATGCGGTTGATTTTAATGCATCGCCAGGTAAGGTCAGGTTATTTAAAGAGGTTGAGCCCAGTTTGAATTTTTCCACCCACCACTTACCTTTAAGTTTTATTTTAAAATATTTAAGAGAAAAAACTAAAGCTGAGGTTTTTATCCTGGGTATTCAGCCAAAAAACATTCAATGGGGAAGTAATTTAAGCTTAGAAGTGAAAAGTGCAGTAAAAGGGCTAATTGAAGGGTTAACAGGAGAAAAAGAAAAAATTGGAAGGTTGCATATAAGTATTGAAGGAATAGTTCAGGGGGTTGGTTTTCGCCCATTTATATATAATCTTGCCAATCTTCACTCACTCGCAGGATATGTTCTTAACAATACAAGGGGAGTTGATATAGAGGTAGAAGGCGAGAGGGAAGATATAAAGATTTTTCTAAAAGAACTTAATATTAAGTTTCCACCTCTTGCAGTAATTGATAAGATAAGCTGGCGAAAGCTTGCCCCCGCCGGTTATAGAGAATTTAAAATAAAATCAAGCCAAAAAGAAAAAGAAAGTTTCCTTCCCCTCTCTCCTGATATTGGAATATGTGATGACTGCTTGAGAGAGCTTTTTAACCCCGAAGATAGACGCTATCTTTATCCCTTTATTAATTGCACCAACTGCGGTCCTCGCTTCACCATAATAAAAGATATTCCCTATGATAGAGAAAATACAACAATGGCATCTTTTAAGATGTGCAGAGATTGTGAAATAGAGTATCATGACTCGCATAATCGGCGTTTTCATGCCCAACCAGATGCTTGCTGGGTGTGCGGTCCTGCTGTAAGATTGGTGGATAGCAGGGGTGAAGATATTGAAGTGGATGAGCCTGTTTACTTTTCCGCTATGCTTATAAAAAAAGGGTATATTTTAGCAGTTAAAGGAATAGGTGGATACCATCTTGCCTGCGATGCTACAAATTCTGAGACAGTTAAAAAATTAAGAGAAAGAAAATATCGTGTAGATAAACCTTTTGCTTTGATGATGCTAAATATACAGCAGATTAAAAACTTCTGCGAGGTAAGCGTTGAGGAAGAGCATCTTCTTTTATCTCCCCGAAGACCCATTGTTCTTCTAAAAAGGAAAGATAAAGAGGTTCTTCCTGAGGAAATTGCGCCGAAAAACAGCTATCTTGGTGTAATGCTTCCTTATACTCCCCTGCATTATCTTCTTTTGGAAAAAGCAAAAATTCCCCTCGTTATGACCAGCGGCAATATAAGTGAAGAGCCTATTGCCTATAAGGATGAAGAGGCACTTTGCAGATTAAATAAAATTGCCCATGCGTTTTTAGTTCACAATCGGGAAATTCAAATTAGAGTTGATGACTCAGTAGGCAGGATAGCAGAAGGAAAGCCAATGCTTGTTCGCAGGTCGCGCGGTTATGCTCCTCAGCCGTTAAAAATTGGAGTTGAAGTTAAAAGATGTGTGCTGGGCATGGGTGGACATTTAAAGAACACATTTTGCTTTTTAAAGGGAGATAATGCTATTTTATCGCATCATATTGGTGATTTAGAAAATTTAGAGGCACTTTCCGCTTTTGAAGAGGGGATAGAGCATTACAGAAAAATCTTTTACCTGAAACCTAAAATCATAGCCTGTGATATACATCCTGATTATGCGTCAACGCAGTTTGCTGAAAAGTATGCCCAGGATAACTTGCTACCATTAATCAAAGTGCAACATCACCATGCGCATATCGCTTCACTTTTAGCTGAAAATAAAATTAATGAGAAGATTATAGGCGTGGCATTTGATGGTAGTGGGTTAGGGACTGATGGTTGTATCTGGGGAGGAGAATTTTTAATTGCCGATGAGAAAGAGTTTAAACGCGCAGCTCACCTTAGATATATTGCTCTTCCGGGTGGGGAAGGAGCCATTAAGCAGCCCTGGCGAATGGCGCTTTCTTATCTTTATGCAATTTATGGTGATGGGTGTATTGATATTGCTTGCCAGAGCCTTTCTAATCTGGTAGAATTAGAAAAAATTGCCATGCTCAAAACTTTGATGGATAAAAAAATAAACTCCCCTCTTACATCCTCTACGGGAAGGTTTTTTGATGCAGTTTCTGCTCTTTTGGGAATAAGGGGAAATATAAATTATGAAGGACAGGCAGCTATTGAACTTGAAATGCTGGC
>JACUUP010000124.1 GCA_014859225.1 Candidatus Aerophobota bacterium | reverse complement strand
ATATCCTTCTTTTCCCACCAGTCAACATTTCTACTTTCTATATTTCGTAGTTGCGGGTTTATAATAACTACCAGGGTGATAGGGTATGAACAAATTTATCTTTATGAGGATACAAAAAAAATGAATCTAGTTAATCAGGCTGCATTCTATAACAAACAAGCAGAGAAAGTGCTTAAAGATTGGAGGATCAAACTTAAAAAAGCTCATTACCTACTTGAAGCTGTTAGATAATGAAGGGTTCCAGTTGAAAGTTGCCCGCCATTCCAGAGTTTACCCTGTAAACTTGCAACTTTTTACTGGAAAATAAATGAAATTATCCGCGAGCATTTTGATTTGTAACAGGTGCACTGCAGGACGTTGCCCTTATTTTACTCGGAAAATGAATCTATCCCTTTTCTTTTACCTCAGGTGGGCACTTTTTGGATTGACATTCACAATCAATAATCATCTGTCTTTTTTAAGTAGCTTTTCTAGTTCATCTCTTTTAAACTCTAAATGATCAAGTCTTTGTAGATCCTGCCAGGTCTCTTCTTCTTCTATCGCTCCTTTTTTATATAACTCCTCTAACTGTTCAACAGAAGAAATTTTATATTTTCCTGTGATTTTAAAAATCTCCGTTTTTATCTCCCTTAGTTTTCTTTCCAGGAAAACTTTTAAACTTTCCTCTATTAAAGTTTCCCTGGACAGATTAAACTCACGGGCTAATGCTTCAAGCTTCTCAGCCTTTAGCTGCATATTATCCTCCTCCTTTTGCAGAATTTTAGCCAGCAAAGAAGTTTTTTGGTTGCTCTGCCAGGGATTATGCTGCATCTAAAGAATGGGGACTGACCTCAAATCTGTCCCCCCATTCTCCCACGCTTTTGCCATGAACTTGAATTTATTTTTGGACTATTGGACTACAGGACTACACAGACTACCTGGATTAAAATGGTAGCTGTCCCTATTTTTTATCAATATAAATCCACCGAGGTTTTTGGTTTTTCCAGAAAAGATCAATCTCTGAAAGCTCCCTATCAACTCTTTTGGGAATAAATATTTTTCCCACTTTTGGTAGTAAATTCAATAATCCTGCTTCTTTTAAATGTAAGATGGGACCTGTATCACAAACAATCCTTTTCATTCTTTAAGAGCTTCTTTCATTCTTAATGCCCACTCAATATCTTCTTGCATGAATTTTTCCATTAACTCAGGTCGACGATGGCGAATAAACTCACGCAAAGCAGCACACATCAGCTCCGTTGTATCAGTAAACCACCCTCCTTTTATATAGTTTTCTATTTCAACTGCTAATTTTTCCGGAAGATCAATTTTAATCGTCTTCATCTGGAGTTACCTCCTCTTGGAGACATTCTTTTCCTCTGTAACTTATTATATTCTTTCTCTTCCAGTGGTCAACTTTGCGCCCCAATAAAACTTAAAATCTGGAGTGTATTCACAGTTGAAACTTCCTCCGCAAAATTATACAGAATCTTACCATTATACCAAATAGAAAATTCAGCTAACTATAACACTGCTACACATTTGGCCTACTTGATGACCAAAAAATGGTTACTGTCCCTATTTTTATTTTATTTTTACAACCAGTACTCTCCCTTAGTTACCGTTGCTCCTTTATCTTCTACTGTGGGCAAAGTCTATCCCTTTGAAGTGTATATTGCACAAGGGACCGCTGGTTTAAACAATAATTCCAAAATAATGGTTATACACCTTAGAAGTATAGATAAGAAAAGGATTCTCAATAAAATAGGCGCTATTAAAGACAACAAAATCTTAAACAAACTAAATGAAATTATCAGTGAGCATTTTGATTTGTAACAGGTGCACTACAGGACCATGCCTTATTTTACTCGGAAAATGAATCTGCCCTTTTTCCAAGATGGTCCCCTTTTCTTTTACCACAGGTGGGTCCCTTCTGGCTAAAATGATAGCTGTCCCTATTTTTCGACCCTCTATCTTCACTCTAAGAATTTTCTTATAAAACTTAGCACATCATTAATATTCATTCTATGCGACGGTTCGCTTTTACCTTTCCGGGCAAGAAGGCTCCGTGCGTGAGGACGGAGATGAATTGCCCTTGTCCCTGTTTTTAGCCCTGCTTGAATCTAACGGAGGTGAACCTGACAGGGACTTGACTTTATTTTCTTTTAAGATAAAATATAACCATGAGAAAAACTCTTAAATATCGTCTTTTCCCAACAAAGAAACAACAGCGTCTTTTTCAAGAACAACTTGATGAATGTCGTTGGCTTTATAATCACTTCCTTGAAGAGCGAAGAAATGCCTGGGAAAAGGATAAAAAGAATATTGGCTACTTTCAGCAAAGTGAATCTATTGTTGTCCTGAAAAGACAAAGACCATCTCTCAATAAAGTATATTCTCAAGCGCTCCAGAATGTTGCTGATAGAATGGACAAGGCTTTTCAAAATTTCTTTCGCCGAGTAAAACAAGGAGAAAAACCTGGCTATCCTCGTTTTAAAGGATTTAACCGCTATGATAGTTTTACCTATAAACAAGCTGGCTTTGGTTGGAAAATTGAAAATAATAAGCTTGAGCTTTCTAAAATAGGTTCTATAAAAATTAAGCTGCATCGCCCTATTGTAGGAACTCTCAAAACTTGCACGATTCGTAAAAAAGCCAATAAATGGTATGCTTGTATATCGGTTGAGTGTGAACCGAAACCCTTGAAAAAGAATAGCAGGGCTGTTGGTATTGACGTTGGGCTTGAAAATTTTGCTGCTTTTTCCACTGATGAGAGAATAGAAAACCCCAAGTTTTTCAAACGTGAGGAGAGGCAACTTGCTAAGGCTCAAAGAAAACTTTCTAAACAGAAGAAAAAGACACTTGAACATGGAAAAGCTAAGAAAGTAGTAACCAGAATTCATGAGAGAATTGCTAACAAGCGTCATAACTTCACCCATCAGGAAGCCAGAAAGATTATTAATAGATTTGGTATTGTCTGTATTGAAAAACTTAATACTAAAAATATGATGCAAAATCATCTTCTGGCAAAATCTATTGCAGATGTTGCGTGGAATCAATTTGCTCAAGCGCTTTTCTATAAAGCGGAAGAAGCTGATAGAAAAATAGTAGCAGTTGACCCCTGTTTGAACCTAGCAGGGGTTGATTCCAAGAATACAAGTCAAATTTGTAGTCAATGCGGGACAGTAGTTAAAAAGAAGCTCTCTACTCGCTGGCATAAATGTCCTGTTTGTGGTCTTCATCTGCATAGAGATATTAATGCCTCCAGGAATATTTTGAGATTGGGAATACAATCTCTTGGTATTTAGCCATAGAAGCCCCGTCCGTCAGGGCGGGGAGTATTCACAGATACCATACCGGGACAAATTTAATGAAACAGGAATCAATTTGTAACTCTCCCCAAAACCCTTTCGTAAACACCAAGGCTCTTTGGGGCTTGTATGCTGAGAGAAAATTTCTGAAACCCCGGGATATCTTTGGCTCTTTAAAGGGAGAATACTTGACCTCAACGGGAACAAGATTGTTACTGTCCCCTATTATAAAGTCAACTTCAGCCTTGGCTAAAGTTCGCCAGTACCTGAGAGGAGCTTGCTCGTTTATTTTTAATTGTATAAATACGGCATTTTCAACAATTTTTCCTTTGTCAGGGCGAAGAGCAAGTTCATTAAAGCTATCAATAATGTAATTTCGCAAGCCCATATCCATGAAATAAAGCTTGGGATTTTTCTTTAGCTCCGTTGTTTTGCTGGTAAAAAAAGGCTTGAGGAGATTAATAATAAAAGTTTCTTCTAATATGGAAAGATAATGTTTTATCTGATTAAAGTAACTTTGAATATCTCCAGCCAAACTATTATAGTTGACCAAACTACTAATTTGATTGGCTAAAATTCCAAGCAGAGTTCTAAACTTAGTAATATCCGTAATCCTCAAAAGCTCTATAATGTCTCTGGTAATGTATGTTTCATAAATGTTTTTAAGAATTATTCTTTTCGTTTCCACATCTTCTGTTTTAACCACTTCTGGATAAGCTCCAAACAGGACGTATTCTTCAAAATATCTTTCAAAATCAACTGAAAAAATATCCTCTTGTGGGAAAGCAAAATCTTTCCCGGTGGTAATAAAATCTTTCACCCACCCAGATTTTTCTCCATAAACATTATGAAGTTCCCTTGATTTCACTCCAATGAACTCCCCGAAGCTTAGCGGATAAAGATAAAAAGAGAACATCCTGCCAACTAAGAATTTACTTGTCTTTGCGGTAAGTTCCAGGGAGGATGACCCGGTCACAATAAACTTGATATTTTCAAAAACATCATAAAGGAGTTTTAACTTCTGACCACCTTCAGGCAAATACTGTACCTCATCAATTAAAAAATAGAAACGCTCGTTTTCTTTACCCATAATAAAGCTTCGCACATATTCTTTAGGATTACGGGAAAATTTATCCAGAATCTCATAATCCTCGCAGGTTAAAAAAATAATATTTTCCGGGTTAACATTTTTTTCTTTAATCAAATACTGCTCCAGCATTTTTAAAAGAGTGGTTTTGCCAGATTGACGTGGTCCTTTAATCGCATACATTTCCCTTCTGTCTATCCATTTTTTTAGTTTACCCAGAAGG
>JACUUP010000123.1 GCA_014859225.1 Candidatus Aerophobota bacterium | reverse complement strand
CTAAACCGCAATAAGCTCTTTGGCCTTATCTGCAGCAGATGCTGCATCAGGTGCATAGCCATCCGCCTCTATCTCATCAGCATACTCCTGGGTGACAGGGGCTCCGCCTATCATAACTTTCACTTTACCTCTCATACCCTCTTTTGTAAGGGCTTCAATTACATCCTTCATTGCCGGCATGGTGGTGGTTAAAAGGGCAGATAAACCTACAATCTCGGCACTGTTCTTTTTTGCCTCTTGGATAAACTTTTCAGGTGCAATATCAACGCCGAGGTCTATCACCTCAAAGCCAGCTCCTTCAAGCATCATTCCCACAAGGTTTTTTCCTATATCATGAAGGTCTCCCCTTACCGTTCCAAGAACAACTTTACCCTGTCCTTTTACATTTTTTTCCAGAAGGAGGGGCCTCAATATTTCCATTCCTGCCTTCATAGCTCTTGCGGCAATTAAAACCTCTGGAACATAAAACTCATTCTTTTTAAATTTATCTCCTACAACGCTCATTCCAGCTAAAAGTCCCTCATTCAAAATCTTTTCCACATCCTCTCCCTCATCAACTACTTTTTGCACAAGCTCTTTTACACCGGGTGCATTCCCTTTGATGAGATTCTCAGTAATCTTTTTTAGTTCTGCCATCTACTCCCTCCTCTATTTGAGTAATAGTTTAGCTTTCCTAAAGAGTACCTATAATTTATCACATTTTAAAATCTTGTCAACCAACCTGATTTTTGGCCTTTTCCCATTGGAAAGTTGGGATTAATTAAGAGTCACCATTACTCCTTCCTGTGTACACTCTGGGCACTCTTTTACTTATTCCACATATAACCTCGTAGTTGATGGTGCCTATCTTTGAAGCAAGCTCATCTACTGAAATCTCTGCACCCTCCTGTTTTCCAAATAAGACCACCTCGTCTCCCACATTCACCTCCGGGATTCTGGTAACATCCACCAGAATCATATCCATGCAAACTGCTCCAACTACAGGGGCTCTTTTTCCTTTAATAAGAACTTCTCCTTTATTTGAGAGGGCTCTTGAGTAACCATCTGCATAGCCTACCGGCAAAGTGGCAATTAAACTTTTTTTTGTAGTTGTGAAGCTTCTGCCGTAACTAAGGCTAACTCCTGCAGGAACAGTTTTAAGATAAACTATTTGAGTTTTGAAACTCATAGCGGGTTTTAACAAGATGCTGTGAGTTATCATAAGGGAAGGATAAAGTCCGTAGAGCATAATTCCCGGCCTTACAAGCTCAAAGCAGGAGGAGGGAACATGTAAGATTGCTGCACTGTTAGCCGCATGCTTTAAGGGGATGTGAATTTTCTCTTTTTCCAAACCGCTGATTGCTTTCTTGAAGTTTTCAATTTGAAGATGAGTAAAATCTTTATCTTCTTCGGCTGAAGAAAAATGAGTAAAAATACCCTCTATTTTGATACATTTAAGATGTGCAATTTTCTTAATAAATTCTTTTACTTTTTCTGGAAAAATCCCTATCCTGCCCATTCCCGTATCTACTTTTATATGGACTTTCGCTATTCGGTTTTGGGATTTAGCTTCATCTGATAAAGCCCGGGCGAGCTTTTTATCACAAATAGTCTGGGACAGCTCATATTTGACTATATCCTCAGCCTGCTCTGGCGGAGAGATTCCCAGGATAAGAATTGGTGATTTAATTTCAGCCTCTCGCAGCTCTACTCCCTCCTCCACTGTTGCCACAGCTAACCACTCACAACCACTTTTTAGTGCAGTCTTTGCCACCTGAATTGCTCCATGTCCATAGCCATTTGCCTTTACCACTGCCATAATGTTTACTTTGTTACCAACTTTTGCTCGTATCTGCTCTATGTTATAGGCGATATTTTCCAGATTAATCTGCACCCTTGTAGGTCTCATTTGTGCTCAAAATCCATTTTTTAGCCTCTTACCTTAGGGAATCTGTTTGCCTCAACTTCATTAATGCGTAAAACACAAGTTGTATGGGGAGCCTCCTTTACCAGGGTGGGGTCCTCCTCTATTTCTTTGGCAATTTGTAAAAGGGCACTGATAAATGCATCAAGGGTTTCTTTGCTCTCTGTTTCAGTTGGCTCAATCATCAAAGCCTCTTCCACTATGAGGGGAAAATACATGGTGGGAGGATGTATACCAAAATCAAGCAGACGCTTGGCAATATCCAGAGCTCTTATCCCTTTTTCTTTTTTGTCTTTAGCAGAAAGAACACACTCATGCATACAAATTCTCTTATAGGGAGAAGGGTAGTGGTCCTGAAGTTTTTTCCTGATGTAATTGGCAGAAATTATAGCATCCTCACTTACCTTTTTTATGCCTTCTTTCCCCAGGATTCTTAAATAACAATAGGCTTTCAGAACCACTCTTAAGTTACCATAAAAAGACCGCACCTTTCCTATGGATTTTGGTCTCTGGCAATCTAAGCAGTAACCATCTTCTTTTTTCTCTACAAGAGGAACAGGTAAATAAGGCTCCAGGAATTTTTTTACTCCTACAGGCCCTGAGCCAGGTCCTCCTCCCCCATGGGGAGTTGCAAAGGTTTTGTGGAGGTTAAAATGCATAATATCAACTCCAAAGTCCCCGGGTCTTGTTATGCCCATAAGAGCATTAAGATTCGCTCCATCAAGATAAACGAGCCCTCCTTTTGCATGAATTATTTCAGTTATATCAAGGATTTTTTTCTCGAAAAACCCCAGGGTATTGGGAAGGGTAAGCATTATACAGGAAACTTTTTCGTCCATTATGTGGTGAAGATGGTCTAAATCTATCTCCCCTTCCTTATTAGATTTTATCTTTACCGCTTTAAACCCTGCTAAAGAAGAGCTTGCCGGATTTGTTCCATGGGCAGAGTCAGGGATTAGAACTTTATCTCTTATCTCACCTTTTTCCTCAAAGTATGCCCTGAGCATTAACATACTTGCAAGCTCTCCGTGAGCCCCTGCTGCCGGTTGAAGTGAGACTTTATCCATTCCAGAGATTTCCTCCAGCATCCTACAGGTATCATAAAGGATATGCAGGATTCCCTGAATCATAGATGAGGGCTGGTAAGGATGAAGTCCACAGAAATCAGGTAGATTAGTTAGGGCTTCATTTACCTTGGGATTATACTTCATGGTGCAGGAGCCCAGGGGATAAAAGTTGGTGTCCACACTCATGTTTTTTTGGGAAAGCTTTGTAAAGTGGCGAACAAGAGCAGGCTCTGTTACCTCAGGAAGCCCTAAAATTTTTTTACGCAAAAAGCTTACTGGAATAAATTTTTTTATCTCCTCTTCTCTTATATCTACATCAGGTAAAGATACAGCGCATCTCCCCTGCCTTGTTTTCTCAAAAATTAAATGTTCACTCATTTCACATCACCCAACAGGGAAACTAATCTGTCCATCTCCTGTTTTGTCCTTTTTTCCGTGGTGCAAAAGAGAAGATGATTTTCAAGCTCAGGATAAAATTTTCCTAAATCCAGTCCTCCCAAAATCTTTTCCTCTAAGAGTTTCTTGTTAATCTTTTCAAAAGATGTAGGTGCTTTTATAACAAACTCTTTAAAAAAAGAAGCAGAGAAGGAAGATGTATATCCTAAAATATTTTTTATTTTTTCCTCTAAATAGTGGGAGTTTTTCAAGCAAAGAAGAGCCACTTTTTTTAACCCTTCCTCGCCCAGGCAGCAAAGGTAAATGCAGGCTCTCAAAGCACATAAAGCCTGATTGGTGCAAATATTGGAGGTTGCTCTTTCCCTTCTTATATGTTGCTCCCTCGTTTGAAGGATGAGGGTAAATGCTCTTTGCCCTTTTTTATCTTTTGCCTCTCCTACAAGCCTTCCCGGCATCTGGCGGAGAAATTCCCTGCGGGTGCTAAATATTCCAAGGGTTTCTCCTCCAAGATAGGGTGGGCATCCAAGAGCCTGCCCTTCTGCAACAGCAATATCTGCACCGTATTCGCCAGGAGGGGAAAGAATACCAAGAGAGATTGGGTCACAACTTACAATATAAAGGGAGTCTTTTTTATGGACAATTTTTTCTATTTCTTTCATTTCCTCCAGATATCCAAAAAAGTTTGGGTTTTGAACGATAACAGCTATTACCTTATCATCCATCTCATCTTCAAGTCTATTAAGGTCAAGCGTTCCCCTGGAGGTATAGGGTATTTGAATTAGTTTTACGCCAAGAGGTTTTGTATAGGTTGATAAAACCTGATACCACTCAGGATGTAGCGTTTTTGCTACCAGAAATTTTTTCCCTTTTTTTAACCTGTGTGCCATTAAAGCTGCTTCAGCAAGAGACGTTGCTCCATCATACATTGAGGCATTGGATATCTCCATCTGGAAAAGATTGCAGATAAGACTTTGATATTCATAAATTGCTTGCAGGGTTCCCTGAGATGCTTCCGCCTGGTAGGGAGTATAGGGGGTATAAAATTCCGAGCGAGAAGCTAAGTGCTCTACAACAGCAGGGATAAAGTGCTCATATATCCCTCCTCCCATAAAGCAGGTATACTCCTCCATAGAGGCATTTTGCCGGGAAAGTTTTTTTACCTTTCGCGTAAGCTCCATCTCGGATATACCGGGGGGAATATTTACGGGTGAGGATAAACGAATTTCCTCAGGGACGGTGATTAGTTCATTAA
>JACUUP010000011.1 GCA_014859225.1 Candidatus Aerophobota bacterium | reverse complement strand
GTAGTTTTCCTTGCTTTTCATTTACGAAATTGTATAATATATAGTGAATAGGGTGGATACTTGGATGTGTGCTATTGACAATTTTGCCTGTAGATGATATTTTTAAACTACATTAATACTGGATGGGAGTTTTAAGAAAGTGGCGGAAAAATCCAAATTTTTTACGGTAGTAGTGATTCCCAACTCTCATGGAAAGGTCCGCAGATTAGTTATTCCCAGGTTTTTAATAACAACAGGTATCATAGGTTTAATTGTATGTTTTTTTGCTCTTTTTTATTTCATAAGTGAGTATCAAATTGTTAAAGCTAAAATACCTTACTTTGAAGCTCTGGAGGAGCTTACTCAGATTCAACAGGAGAGGATAGTTTCATTAAGTGAAAAAATAGCCGAATTTGGTGAGACCCTGGACAGACTAAAGGAAATGGAGGATAAGTTAAAAACGATGGCAGGGGCGGGAGGAAAAAATATTGCCCTTGAAGATGGCTCGGGAAAAGGTGGCCCAGAACAGTATATGGGAGGCTCTTTGCCATTTCAAAGTTTTCCCCTGCAGGAGATTAAAGCTAACCCCATTCAGATTATAGATGAAATGAAGAGGGACCTCCAGTTGCTAAGTAATGAAGCTATTCTCAGGGAAAAAAATTTTACTCAGATAAATGAGATTATCAAGGAAAAAGAAGCTCTTTTCGCCTCAACACCTAATATATTTCCGGTTAAAGGATGGCTCTCTTCAGGTTATGGGTCAAGGATAAATCCTTTTACCGGAAGAAGAGAAACACATGAAGCTATTGATATAGTTGCACCCTGGGATACACCTGTGAGGGCGGCTTGCCGGGGGGAGGTGGTTTTTGCTGGATGGAGAGATTTTTATGGTTTAGTAGTGGAGATTAAAAATAAATATGGTTATTCTACCCTGTATGCGCATTTATCCAAAGTACTGGTAAAAAAAGGAGAACGGGTGGAAAAAGGTCAAATTGTTGGCAGAGTTGGGAGTACCGGGCGCAGCACAGGACCTCATCTTCACTTTGAGGTGTGGAAGGGAGGAAGATCTATTGACCCTCTTAAACTTATGGTAGAGCCTCTAAACTAAATTGAGGGTAAAGAGGAGGATATGTTTAAAAGAAAAAAAGGAAAAGTGGGGGAAGTAACCAACAGCATAATTGGTCCGGGCACTGAATTTAAGGGAACTTTAAAGGATAAGCAGAGCATAAGAGTAGATGGTAAATTTGAAGGGGAGATTCAAACGGAGGCAAGCGTAATCATAGGGGAACATGCTTTAGTTCAGGCTAATATCAAAGCAGCTACAGTAGTGGTTGCAGGTAAGCTGTTAGGAGATATTGATTGCGAAGGAAAGGTGGAAATTTGTTCTACAGGTTCTCTTGAAGGTAAGGTCAGGGCTTCTGATTTGACTATAGCTGAAGGTGCTTCTTTTAACGGAGAATGCAGAATGAACCCGCTGGTTAAAGAGATGGGAATACGAGAAACTGTTCTGGAAGAAGAGGAGTGAATATACTTGAGGCGGTGTAGCCAAGTGGCTAAGGCGGAGGACTGCAAATCCTCTATTCCCCGGTTCGAATCCGGGCGCCGCCTCCAGGCCCGGTTAGCTCAGTGGTTAGAGTGCTTGCTTGACATGCAAGAGGTCGCTGGTTCGAGCCCAGCACCGGGCACCAGTTTACTGGAGTTAGTTTTTTTCTCTCCTTGAAGTCTATTCATCATCTATGAGAAAATATAAGATAAATTTTAGCAATGGATTTATTGAAAAATGAAGGGATACAAGAAACAAGAGGAAAAACAGTTGGAGGTTTTAAGACATAGCACCTCTCATATTTTGGCTCAAGCAGTAAAAAGAATTTTCCCTCAAGCAAAACTCGGGGTAGGGCCTGCAATTAAAGATGGTTTTTATTATGATTTTGATATTGATGGGGAACTTTTAGCTAAGAACTTATCCCGGATAAAAAGGGAGATGGAAAAGATAATTCAGGAAGATATCCCCTTCCAGAAGGAGGAGTTAAGCAAAGGGGAAGCGAAAAGATTATTTGAGGAAAGGCAAGAATCTTATAAGTTGGAGCTGCTTAAAGATATAGAAGATGACCAGGTTTCTGTATATCGGGGGGGTGAGTTTGTAGATTTGTGTCGTGGGCCTCATGTGGAAAGCAGCGGTAAAGTAAAGCATTTTGCTCTTCTTTCCACAGCCGGGGCGTATTGGCGTGGCAAAGAAGAAAACCCGATGCTTACGCGGATATACGGGACGTCTTTTTTTACTAAAGAGGCTCTGGACAGTTATTTGAAATGGATGGAAGAGGCAAAAAAAAGAGACCATCGCAGATTAGGTAAAGAACTGGAAATTTTCGGTATTTACCCGGATTTAGGTTCAGGTCTGGCTGTTTATCATCCTAAGGGTGCTATAATTAGAGAGGTTATAGAGAATTTTGAGAAGAAAGAACATATGAAAAGAGGCTATGAGCTGGTAAGAACTCCCCATATATCCAGGGCTGATTTGTGGAAGATATCCGGGCATCTTGACTTTTATAAAGAAAATATGTATGTTTTTTCCGTTAATGGTGAGGATTATGTATTAAAGCCTATGAATTGTCCGGCTCACATAGTGATTTACAAAAGTAAGCAGAGAAGCTACAGAGACCTTCCCCTCAGGTTATTTGAACTTGGAACTGTTTACAGACGTGAGGAGTCAGGAGTTCTCCATGGCCTTTTAAGATTAAGGGGATTTACGCAGGATGATGCTCATATTTTCTGTATGCCTTCACAGGTGGTGGATGAAGTAAGGGGGGTTTTGCAATTTTCGCTTTTTATGATGAATACTTTTAAATTAGGATACAAAATTAATCTTTCTACCCGTCCGGAGAAATCAATTGGCTCTGATATTTTATGGGAGATGTCCACTGCTGCTTTGAGGGAGGCTTTAATCAGGGAAAACCTTGATTTTGATGTTGCTGCCGGGGAGGGCGCTTTTTACGGTCCCAAAATAGATATTCAGATGGAGGATGCACTCAGCAGATTATGGCAGGGGCCTACTATTCAGGTTGATTTCAACCTCCCCGAAAGATTTGATCTTACGTATATAGCCTCCGGAGGAGAGAAAGAGCGAGTGGTTATGATTCACAGGGTTGTGCTTGGAACAATTGATAGATTTTTAGGGGTTTTAATAGAACATCTGGAGGGAAAGTTCCCCCTCTGGCTTGCTCCATTGCAGATAAAACTGTTACCTATAACTGACAAGGAACTCTCTTATGCAAAAGGGGTCTATGAAAAACTTATAAAGGAAGATATTCGGGCAGAACTTGATTCAAGGGGCGAGATGTTAAGCTATAAAATCCGTGAGGCTCAGCTTCAAAAGGTACCTTACATGCTTGTTATAGGCAAAAAGGAAAAAGAAACAGATACAGTGACAATTCGCAGACTAAATGGAGAAAACATAAAGGGTGTTTCCCTGAGAGAGCTCATTCGGATGCTTAAAGAGGAAATATCCATTAGAAATTAAATAAAAATAGCAGGGAGGTTGTTTATTAGCACAAATTATGGGAATGCGGTCAATGAAGGGATAAGGGCGAAAAAGGTGCGTCTTATCGATGCTGAAGGACAGCAAATGGGTATATTGTCAACAGAGGAGGCCTTGAAGGTTGCCCAAAACGCGGGATTAGATTTGGTTGAAGTTGCTCCTCAGGCGAATCCGCCAGTTTGTCGGCTGCTTGATTATGGTAAGTTTAAATATCAACTGGAGAAAAAACGTAAGAAAAGCAGAAAAAAGCGTACCTCTGATGCTTTAAAGGAGATAAGACTTTCTTATCAGATAGGCGAACATGACCTTCAGGTAAAATTAAGGAAAGTTCAACAGTTTTTAAAAGAGGGACACCGTGTGAAGCTTTCTATAAGATTCAGGGGTAGGGAAAATATATATAAAGAGGAAGGAAAACATATCTTTGAGAAGATAGTTAAAGAGGTAGAGAATTTAGGCAAAATAGAGTCTGCTCCCTCTACCAGCGGGAGAAGAATGGAGCAATATTTAGTTCCAAAATAAAATATTTAAATTTTTTGTTTTTTTCTGGAGGATACTATGCCCAAACTGAAGAGTCACAGAGGTGCAATGAAAAGATTTAAAGTTACGGCAAAAGGTAAGATAAAAAGGTCCAGAGCCTTTGCTTCTCATCTTTTGTCTAAGAAATCCGCAAAGAGAAAGAGGAAGCTCAGAAAAGCTGCAAGTTTATGTGGGGCTGATGCGAAGAAAATAAAAAGGTTATTATCTGATTAGGGAGATGTAAATGAGCAGGGTAAAAAGAGGAACCATACATACAAAAAAAAGAAAAAAGATTCTCCGATTAGCTAAAGGTTATAGAGGCGGAAGGAGTCATTTACATACTCAGGCTCAAGAGGCGGTTAAGAAGTCTCTTTCTGATAGTTACACAGGGAGAAAGAGAAAAAAAAGAGATTTCCGGAGGTTATGGATTACCCGGATTAGCGCCGCTACAAAAAAGGAAGGTATCTCATATTCTCGTTTTGTAAGTGGGTTAAAGAAGGCAAATGTTGGTTTAAACAGAAAAACTCTTGCGGAGATGGCAGTTAGGGAGCCTGAAGAGTTCTTTAGGTTAGTGGAGGTAGCTAAAAATAGCATAAAGGAATAAAGTTGTCAGAATGGGTGAAATGGTTTTTTAAGATGGGTGGGTTTTTTTTTGCTCTTTTGGCAACCGCTGGAGTTGCAGCATACATCACTGTAGTGGTTTTAGTTCCGGGCGAAAGTGTTGTGGTGCCTGAGGTAGTAGGAAGCAGGATAGAGGAGGCTATTTTTTTGCTCAGCGAGAGAAATCTCAGCGTAAAGGTAATAGAGAGAAAATTTTCCAGAGGAGTTCCTGAAAATATTATCATCTCTCAATCTCCACCTCCAGGAACAAAGGTTAGAGAGAATAGAAGTGTTGAGCTTGTACTAAGTGGAGGTGCAGAGGTAGTAATTGCTCCTGAACTTGTTGGTATGAAACTAAGAGAGGCAAAGATATATCTTTCTGAGCTGGGAGTGAATGTGGCTAATATAAGTTATGTTCCCTTTGAAACTTTTCAGGATGAGGTAATTGCACAGGACCCTTCTGCAGGATTTAAGATGACTCGGGAGGAGGGAATTAATTTACTTGTGAGTGCTGGTCCTTCCAAACCTCAATTGATAATGCCTGATTTTAAAGGAAGAAAAATAAAGGAAGTTGCCGAGTTGCTCAAAGGGCTCTCTATTGATGTAGCAATGATTAAAGAGGAGTTTTCTTTAAGGGAGGAAGGAACAATTATCTCTCAATCCCCACAGGAGGGAAGTATCATTGACCAGGATAGTGGGATTGAACTTGTGGTTAGCAGGAGAGAAGAGGAAAGAATTCGCACGCTCAGTCCGAGGAGATGGCTTTTGACCGAAGTTCAGGTTCCTCTTGGATTTAGTGGAAAAAAGGTGTTAGTTGTAATATCGGATGAGGAGGGAAGAAGGAGTCTGGATTATGGGATTCATGCTCCAGGAGAGAAGGTATGGATATCCTGTGAAGTGGCTGGAAAAGGGGAAGTTAAAATCTACCTGGATGATGAGCTTGTGAAAATAGAAAAGATGGAATGGTGATACACGTGGGAATAAGGATAGCTCCTTCAATTTTGAGCGCAGATTTTAGCTGTTTGCTGGATGAGATTAAAAAAGTTGAAAAAAATGCTGACCTGCTTCACATAGATATAATGGATGGACACTTTGTGCCCAACATATCCTTTGGAGCAGGGGTATTAAAATCTTTGAAGGGTAAGATAAAATTGCCTTTTGATGTTCATCTTATGGTGAGAAATCCGGAGAGATGGATTGAAGTTTTTGCTGAAGTTGGCTGTGAGTTTATAAGTTTTCACCAGGAAGCTGCAGTGCATCTTGATAGAGTGGTTAATTTAATTAAAAAAAGAGGCATTAAATGTGGAGTTGCCTTAAATCCAGCCACTCCGGAAGTTATGCTTAACTATATACTTTCCAAACTGGACCTTGTTGTGGTGATGGCAGTAAATCCTGGTTTTGGAGGGCAGGAGTTTATACCGGGGGTGTTACCTAAAATACGCAACATGCGCAAAATTGCTGAAAGGGAAAATATCAATCTGGATATTGCTGTGGATGGGGGAATAAATGAAGTTACGGCAAAAAAAGTAGTTGCAGAAGGTGCAAATATTCTGATAATGGGAAGTTTTATATTCAGACATCCTGACCCCGGGAAGTTAATCACTGAGCTAAAAAATGAATTCAATGAAAGGAGGGCTATGTAGGTGGCTGTCAGTATTAGATTGAGAAGAGTGGGTGCGAAAAAGGTTCCATTTTACAGAATTGTAGTGGCTGATTCACGGTTTCCCGTTAAGGGTAAGTTTATCGAAAGTGTGGGATGGTATGACCCCCGGGCAAAGAAAGTTGAAGCAGATAAAGAAAGGATACTGGAATGGCTGAAAAAGGGCGCAAGGTTAACAGAATCCACAGAAAAACTATTAGTTAATTATTCTGTTCTTTTGACTGAGGAGCTTTCCAAATAGGCAGGGGGGGATAATGGTGAATCTGTTTAAATCCAGTTCAAAGGAGGCAAAAATGCGTGAGTTGGTGGAATATATTATCAAGCAGATAGTGGATAATCCTGATGAGGTGAAGGTCCAGGAGATAAAAGCAGAAAAAGTCATTCTTCTGGAGATCTCTGTAGCTAAAGAAGATATGGGTAAGGTCATAGGAAAGGGAGGAAGAGTCGCTAATGCTTTGAGAACCATTGTGGGTGCAGCGGCAGCTAAACTTAGAAAAAGAGTGATGGTGGAGATTCTGGAAGAATAGAATGCGGGTTGATATTATCAGCCTATTCCCCTCTATGTTTAAGGGCCCTTTTGAAGAAAGCATAATCAAAAGGGCTCGCGAAAAAAGTCTTTTGGAAATCCACCTTCACAACCTGCGAGAATTCGCCACTGATACGCACAGGACAGTAGACGATACACCTTTCGGAGGAGGGGCCGGTATGGTTATGAAGGTGGAGCCAATTTATCGGGTTTTAAATTACATAAAGGAAAACTTAAAAAAAAGGATAAAGGTTGTTCTCCTGTCACCTCAGGGTAAAACTCTCAATCAGGATATTGCTTTTGAGTTGGTGAAGGAGGAAAACATAATTTTGATTTGTGGCCGTTATGAAGGAGTGGATGAGAGGGTAAGAGAATACCTCATTGATGAGGAGCTCTCAATCGGGGATTATGTCTTAAGTGGCGGAGAAATAGCGGCGATGGTGGTTGTTGATGCAATGGCAAGACTTCTTCCAGGAGCGGTAGGAGACGAAAGGTCAGTAAAGGAGGATTCTTTCTCCCGGCCTCTTTTAGATTATGCACAGTATACCCGTCCTGTTGAATTTATGGGATGGAAAGTTCCCGAGGTTTTACGTTCGGGAAATCACCAGAAGATAGGAGAATGGAGAATAAAAAATATGCTAAAGAAAACTCTGAGAAATCGTCCTGATTTATTGGAAAAAGCTAATCTTACTTTAGAGGAAAAAAGGTGGCTGGAGGAAATTAAGAAAACCCTAAATCTTAATTCTTAGCAATTTTTTATTTTAATCCAATCAATTCAAGACGAGGATAAATCAATGCACAGTGAAATAACGAAAATTGAAGATAAGTTCGTAAAAAAAGATATTCCTGAATTTTCTCCTGGAGACGTGGTAGCTGTTCATTTTATTGTTCGGGAAGGGGACAGGGAGAGAGTTCAGGTTTTTGAAGGGGTTGTCCTCAGAAGAAGAGGAGGAGGATTAAGGAAAACTTTTACCACAAGGAAGGTTTCTTTTGGAATAGGCGTGGAGAAAACTTTCCCCCTTCACTCACCTTTAATTAAAAAAATTGAGGTACTAAAGAAAGGTAGGGTAAGAAGAGCAAATCTTTCTTATTTAAGAGATAAGGCTAATAAATGAATAAAAAACAGCCTGGTTGGATACGGGAGACTGCAGAGACAGTAATTATAGCTCTTATCCTTGCTTTTTTAATCCGCACATTCATAGTGCAGACCTTTTGGATACCTTCAGGTTCCATGGAATCAACTCTTCTGGTGGGCGATAGGATAATGGCTTACAAACTATTTTACGGGATGGATAATGTGCAAAGGGGGGATATAATTATTTTTAAGTTTCCCCTTGATGTGCGTAAGGATTTTGTTAAAAGAGTGGTTGGTCTTCCCGGGGATGTTGTTGAGATAAGGGATAAGAAAGTATATATAAATGGTGAAGAGCTAATAGAGCCTTATATTGTGCACTCTGATAGGCGAAATATTGGTTTTCCCAGGGATGAGTATGGTCCGGTTAAAGTCCCCCCTGAGTCTCTTTTTGTTCTCGGGGATAATCGGGACTCAAGCGAAGACAGTAGATACTGGGGGTATGTTCCGGCAAAAAACCTGATAGGTGAGGTTTTCCTGCTTTATTGGCCTCCGCAGCGGGTGAGGATAATAAGGGCTCCCTGATTGAAATATATTGAAAGTGAAATTTAATAATCCTAAATGGATACCAGGAAAGATGTAGGGAAAAAAGGTGAGCAGGTAGCTCTTTCCTTTTTAAGAAAAAAAGGATATAAGATATTAGATAGAAATTTTCGCTGCAGATTCGGGGAACTGGATATTGTGGCAGAAGAGGATAATCAGATTATATTTATAGAAGTTAGAAGTTGTAGGAGTTTAAATTTTGGTTCTCCTCTGCAGTCTTTAGATTATTTTAAAAAGAAGCGTCTAACCCGATTAGCCCTTTTTTACCTTACCAGCCATAACCTAAAAAATGCATCCTGTAGATTTGATGTAGTTGCTGTTGTATTTGAAGAAGGTAGTAAAATTGGCTCTATCAATCTTATAAAAAATGCTTTTGTAGCC
Source organism: Candidatus Aerophobota bacterium (assembly GCA_014859225.1). GTDB lineage: Bacteria > Aerophobota > Aerophobia > Aerophobales > B3-G15 > Kmv34. The sequence goes on along the minus strand of JACUUP010000011.1, from coordinate 17,674 downwards.
ACCTTTTGATTTTTTTACAAACCATGAGAAAAAAATTAGACCTTGGTTTATTGATACTTATTGCCTCTATGCTCATTGGAATTTTTTCTAAAATGTCTATTTTCCAAATTTTGGAAAATTTTCTATTTGCCAGCATTGATTCTGCTACAGTTAATGTGGTAGGTATCATTATCCTTATTGGAATACTTGGCAATATTTTACGGGAGGGTGGTATTCTACAAAAGATTAACTTCTCAATGGAATCTTTTATTAAAAATAAACGACTGACACTTATTGCTCCCTCAGTTCTAATGGGACTTCTTCCTGTGCCGGCAGGAGCGATGCTTTCGGCTCCTATGGTTGAAGAGGCGGGAAATAGAATGCAATTAAACGCAGAAATCAAAACTTTTCTCAATTACTGGTTCCGCCATCCCTGGGAATTTTCATGGCCAATATATCCTGGGCTTATTTTAGCGTCCAGCATTTTAAACATAAGCATTCACAAATTAATATTTACCCAGTTGCCATTAATGGTAGTTGCCCTTGCTGTTGGATATATATTTGGTTTAAGAAAAGTTCCCCATGCAAAAGCTTTAGTGGAAAAGAAAAATAAGCTTACCAAGAACGCTCGCAAGAAGGACGCTTACATGTTTTTTTTTCATCTGTGGCCCATCTTTGCTATAATCATGCTTGTCCTTGTGCTTAATATAGAGCTCATATTATCTTTGTTCATAATTTTGATTTTTGCCTTCTTAACGACAAAAATAAGTAAGAAAAGAATACCATTTATCATTAAAAATAGCCTATCCTGGAGAATAATCCTTTTAATAATATCAGTAATGGTATTTAAAAGAATTCTGATAACCTCCGGTGTTCTCCCCATAGTTGCAGAACTATTTAAGCGTATAGGGATATCCCCTCTTGTTACTTTGTTTTCTATACCTTTCGTGGCAGGAATTTTAACCGGCCTCAGTATGGCTTCTATACCCATTACCCTGCCCCTTTTTTTACCTATTATTGGAATAGATAATCCCAATCTTTATTATGCAATGTTAGTTTATACAGGCGGGGTATGCGGCTACCTTCTTTCACCTTTGCATCTTTGTCTTGTTACCACTACAGCATATTTCAAAGCTGATTTTTCCAGAGTGTATAAATTGATTATTTTACCTGTTTTCTTTGTTGCTGCAGCCTCTTTTGTAATTGTATTTTTGCATGGGTTTTTTGGATGAGTATTTAAAATATAAGGAAAAGCCATGCAACGAGCTTACCTTTTGTCCAGGATTTTATACAGTATTAAAAAATCTAATATAGGTTAAAAATGCAAGGACACAGGATGAATAAAAGGGGCTCTATTATTTTATACTTTATACCTTTTCTTGCTGATATGGTTATGGGAACTGTTATGATATCTGTTCCCCTTCTTGCCATATTTTTAGGTGCATCCTCAGTAACCCTGGGATTTTTAGGATTTGTCCCGGGAGCTGTATTTGTGTCTTTATGTTTTATTTTTGGGAAATTATCTGAGAGATATCAAAGGAAAAATCTTCTTATCTTCGGATTATTTTTCTATATACTATCCTCTTTAGTTTTGTGCCTGACTTTTAGAATATATCAGCTTTATATATCTATGGCCATAACAGGTGTAGCAGCGGCTATGTTCTGGCCTACCTTGGAGGCATGGATTGCTGAGATAAAGAGCAAAAGACCCCTCGCCCGGAGGATGGGAGCCTTTAATGTTTCCTGGAGCACAGGACAAACTTTAGGTCCTCTTGTAGGAGGAGTTTTATTTGGGGTAGCCATGAAGCTTCCCTTTTATTTCACTCTTTTTGTAAGTTTATGCGGTTTTTTTATTTTTCTGTGGCGAGGTCCAAAAGTAACCTTATCCACAACAGTTGAACCACTTCTAAAAGACTTCTCCCCCCATCTTCCTCTCTATACCAATCTTTCCAGACTGGCTAATTTTACCTTGTGGTTTTCTCTGGGAATAATTAGATACATTTTTCCTAAATTAGGGACAAGCTTGGGGATATCTCCTTCTTTTCTTGGTTTTTTGATGTTTAGTCTCTTTCTTTCCCAGACTCTAACTTTTTATGGATTGGGAAAAGTCCATAGCTGGCATTATACTATATTTCCTCTTATTCTTTTTCAAGCTCTTGCCCTTACTGGCCTTGTGATAATTTTAATGAGTAGCTCTCTCGCTTTATTTTTTCCTGCTTTTGTTTGTATGGGACTGGGAACAGGGATGACTCACACATCCAGTCTTTTTTACAGTGTAAACAGTCCTTTGCAGAAAGGTCCCCGTGCAGCAATTCATGAGACTATACTTGGAGTGGGAGCCCTTCTTGGTCCATTGGTAGGAGGGATAGTTGCCCAAAATTTTTCTCTGAGAGCTCCCTACCTCATGGCTGCTTTAGTGGTGGGAACAGGCATGATAGCTCAGATTCTGGTCAGTGTGCGTTATGGCCATTCAACCAGGCTTTGAAGTCTTATTCACTAATCAAAAGAAGCTCTTTGTTACATCTCAAAGTAGCTGGAAAGGCTGTTTTTCCAGGTGGTATAAAGTTCCTGGATGCTTTGGGAGATGAGGGGTTTTTCTTCCTTTTTAATGGTAAGTTTTTCTCCACCCACCCTGCCCAAAACTTTAAGAGTTACTTTATTTTCCCTCACTATTTTTTTTAGCTTATTTAAATTTGAAGAAGAACAGGAGATAATTATCTGTGACTCGGCTTCACCAAAAAGGATAACATCTTCTCTTTCGCTCTCTTTTAAATTTATATCTGCGCCCATGAGATTTTCTTCGTTTAAAATGCAGCATTCTGCAAGGGTGATGGCCAAGCCGCCATCTGATACATCATGAGCTGAATTAATTAAACCCTTCTTTATAGCCTCAAGGCAAGTTTTCTGTAACGCTTTTTCTAAATGAAGGTTAAGTTTCGGGGGTTGGCCCTTTTTTAAATTATGGACATGATAAAGATACTCACTTCCTCCCAGGCTTTTTTCTCCCTCTCCCAGGAGACAAACTAAATCTCCCTCCTTTTTAAACCAGGGAGTGCAAAGATAATCTATATCTTCAATCAAACCAAGCATTCCCACAACTGGTGTAGGGTCAACTGCTCCTTGAGGATTTTCGTTGTAAAAGCTAACATTTCCTCCGGTAACCGGGGTTTTCAGTTCTTTGCAGGCTTCAGCCATTCCTTCCACACACCGGCTGAATTGCCAGAAAATCTCAGGGTCGGTGGGGGTGCCAAAATTAAGACAGTTGGTAATGGCTAAAGGTTTTGCCCCAACGCAAACCACATTACGTGCAGCCTCAGCAACTGCAATTTTTCCGCCTTCATAAGGGTCAAGATAGCAGTAGCGTCCATTTCCATCGCAGCTTAAAGCAAGAGCCTTCTTTGTTCCTTTCATTCTAACTACCGCAGCATCTGCGCCGGGCAAAAGGATGGTATTTGTTCCAACCATATGGTCGTATTGCTCAAAGACCCAGGATTTGCTAACGATATTGGGGGAAGATAGCATTTTTAAAAAAATGCTGTTTAAATCTTCGGGTAATGGCACATCTGATAAATCAAGGTTTCTTACCCCATCAAGGTATTCTGGTTTTGTTTTTTCTCTTAGGTAAACTGGCGCATCAGTTGTTAAAGCTTTAACTGGAATCTCTGCTGCGATTTTTCCTCCATCTTTTACCAGGAAACTATTACCTGAAGTTACCCTGCCAATGGGAGCAGCATGCAGGTCCCATTTTTCAAAAATTTTCTTAGCCTCCTCTTCCTTACCTTTTTTAACTATAACCAGCATTCTTTCCTGAGATTCAGAGAGCATTACCTCATAGGGAATCATTCCTTCCTCTCTTCTCGGGACAAGGGATATGTCTATCTCTATTCCGGAGTTTCCCCTGGATGCTGTTTCCACGGTAGAAGAGGTGAGCCCTGCTGCACCCATATCCTGCATTCCTACTACGACTGCACTTTCTATAAGCTCCAGGGTTGCCTCAAGGAGGAGCTTTTCCATAAATGGGTCGCATATCTGAACAGCTGGTCTATCTTCATGAGATTCATCCGTAAGCTCTCTTGAGGCAAAACTTGCGCCTCCAAGTCCATCTCTTCCCGTTGAGGAGCCCACATAAAAAATGGTATTTCCCTCTCCTTTTGCCTGCGCTTTAACAATTTTATCCTTTTTAACTATTCCAAGACAAAGAACATTGACTAAAGGATTTCCCTGGTATGTTTTATCAAAAAAAGTTTCTCCTCCCACAGTGGGAATGCCGATGCAATTCCCGTAAAAAGCAACTCCTCCCACCACTCCTTTTAGAAGGTAGCGGGAGCGAGCATCACTCAGGCAGCCGAATCGCAAAGAATCCATAAGTGCGATGGGGCGTGCTCCCATGGTGAATATATCCCTTATAATTCCTCCCGCACCGGTTGCTGCTCCCTGAAAAGGTTCAATGGCGGAAGGATGGTTGTGTGATTCCATCTTGAAAACTGCAGCAAAACCATCTCCTATGTCAGCTGCTCCTGCGTTTTCCTCTCCTGCCCGGACGAGAATGTTGTCGCCCTGGGTGGGAAATTTCCTGAGCACGGGTTTTGAACTTTTATAACTGCAGTGCTCACTCCACATCACCGAGAAAATTCCAAGTTCGGTAAAATTGGGTTCCCTTCCCAGGACCTCTTTTATTTTTTCATATTCCTCATCTGTTAATCCATGAACTTTTATTAAGTCTTTATCTATTTTAACTGGTTCTTTCATCTTTTTCTACTCCCTTTTCAATTAGGCTACTTTTTTATTCTTTTTAGTGAGGTTACTATGGATTTCCAGATAAGTTTTCCATCCTCAGAGCCAAGGATAGATTCACAGGAGCGCTCAGGGTGAGGCATCATTCCCAGGATATTTCCTCTTTCGTTGCATACCCCGGCAATTGCATCAAGGGAACCGTTGGGATTAACCTCATCAGTTATTTCTCCTTCTTTGTTGCAGTAGCGAAAAATTATCTGACTCTTTTTTTGTAGGGTTGACAGTGTATCCGGGGTGGCATAGTAGTTTCCCTCAAAGTGGGCGATAGGGATACGCAATATCTGCCCTTTTTTGCAAAGATTAGTAAAAGCTGTGTGGGGGTTTTCCACGCGCAGATGGATGTATTTGCATATAAATAAAAGATGCTTGTTTTTTCTCATTGCACCTGGCAAAAAGCCTGCTTCAAGCAGGATTTGGAAACCGTTACATATGCCAACAACAAGCCCTCCTCTTTCAGCAAATTCTTTAACCTTTTTCATAATCGGACTAAAGCGGGCAATAGCACCGGTGCGAAGGTAGTCCCCATAGGAAAATCCCCCGGGAAGAACAATACAGTCAAAGCCCGTAATATTTTCCTCCTTGTGCCAGATAAAATCAACCTCTTCTCCTGTAACCTCTTTTATTGCCCACCAGCAGTCATAGTCACAGTTAGAGCCAGGAAACATAATCACTCCAAACCTCATTTAATCTCCTCAATTTGATATTCATAATTTTCAATGACTGGATTTACCAGAATTTTCTGGCACATATCCTCAATTTGTTCTCTTGCTTTATTCTTATCATGCATGTCAAGTTCTAACTGTAGATATTTTCCTGTTTTCACCTTACCTATCTTTTGATAACCAATTGAATCCAGGGCGTGTTTTATTGTCGCTCCCTGAGGGTCAGCTACACCTTCTTTTAGATTAATATAAATTTTAACCTTGAACATTTATATTTCCTCGATTCAAGGGGTCAGGTCTTGCAATATCACATCTACTTAGTTTCAATCTACTACATAAACTACATGAATATCCAAATGTTATATTGCAAGACCTGACCCCCTCTTATTCCCATTCTATGGTGGCGGGGGGTTTAGAGCTTATGTCGTAGACCACCCTGTTTACCCCTTTTACCTCGTTGATAATATGACGGGATATCCTGTCCAGAAGGTCATAGGGGAGTCTTACCCAATCTGCAGTCATTCCGTCCCGACTTGTAACTGCCCTTAAAACAACTGTCCACTCGTATGTTCGGGAATCCCCCATCACTCCAACACTTTTCACGGGAATAAGCACGGGGAAAGACTGCCATATCCGGGATATGCCTTCATATTTTTCCATCTCCTCCTCAACAATGCTGTCAGCCTGACGAAGGATATTTAGCCTTCTGCGGTTAACCTCGCCTAAAATTCTAACAGCAAGGCCTGGTCCGGGAAAAGGTTGACGATTCACTATCCTTTCAGGAAGACCCAATTCTCTTCCCACCATTCTAACCTCATCTTTGAAAAGCTCCTTCAAAGGTTCAAGAAGTTTTAGTTTCATTGAGGAAGGAAGCCCCCCCACATTATGGTGGGACTTAATAGTGATGGAAGGTCCCCCTCTGGTTGAGCGAGACTCAATAACATCAGGGTAAAGCGTCCCCTGAGCCAAAAAGTCAATTTTTCCAAGTTTTTTAGCTTCCTCAGTGAATACCTGGATAAATGTTTCTCCGATAATTTTCCTTTTCTTCTCAGGGTCCTTTACTCCTTTTAATCTTTTAAGAAATCTTTCCTCAGCATCTACATACCGGACATTAAGATGAAAGTGGTCTTTGAAGGTGCTTAAAACTTTCTCCGCTTCTGCTTCTCTTAAAAGACCATTGTTAACAAAAATACAAATAATTCTTTTACCGATTGCTCTGTGAATTAACATAGCTGTTACTGAAGAGTCAACTCCACCACTTAAAGCACAGATTACCCTTCCCCTGTCAACCTCTTTTCTTATTTTGTTTATGGAGTGCTCTATGAAGGAGCTCATAGTCCAGTTTCCTGAACATGCGCATACCTGGAAGATAAAATTTTGAATTATCTCCTCTCCCTCGGGAGTGTGTGAAACTTCAGGATGAAACTGGACTCCGTAAAATTTTCTTTTTCTATCCTGTATAGCGGCAAAGAGAGAGTTTTTTGTGTGAGCTATCCCTTCAAATCCTGAGGGAAGTTTAACTACCTTATCTCCATGGCTCATCCATACAATAAGTTTTGGGGGTAGTTGATAGAAAAGCTCTCCTGCTTTATCCACTAAAAGCTCACTTGCTCCATATTCTCTTTTTTTAGCTGGGGCAACTTCCCCCCCCATAAGATGAACCATTACCTGCATTCCATAGCAAATACCAAGGACAGGAACACCCATCTTGAAGATTTCAGGAGAGGGGAGGGGAGCATTTTTCTCAAAAACACTTGCCGGTCCACCAGAAAGAATAATTCCTTTCAATTTTAATTTTTTGAGCGAGGAAACAGGGACATTGTAGGGGAACAGTTCACAGTAAACCCTGCTTCCCCTCACTCTTCTCATTATGAGCTGGTTATATTGAGAGCCAAAATCAAGAACAGCGATTAGCTCACCGCGAAATCTTTCTTCAGACACTGTGCTCACCTTTTAAAGCCGAACAGTAATTCCTCTCTCGGCAAGATATTTTTTTGTCTCTTGTATGCTGTATTTTTTATAGTGGAATATGCTTGCAGCTAAGGCTGCATCAGCGTTAGCTTCCTGAAAAACTTGTAATACATCCTCAAGCCTGCCTGCACCTCCCGAGGCTATAACCGGCACATCAACTGAGTTGACTATTTTTTTAGTGAGCGCAATATCGTAACCATCCTCTGTTCCATCCCGGTCCATACTGGTTAAAAGGATTTCTCCTGCTCCAAGCTCTACCACTTTTTTAGCCCACCATACAGCATCAATTCCCGTTGGAATTCTTCCACCGTAGGTGTAAACTTCCCAGTTAGAGTTTTTTCTCTTAGCATCAATTGCCACAACAATACACTGACTGCCAAACTTTCTTGAAGCTTTTTCTACCAGAGAAGGCTCATTAACTGCTGCTGTATTTATGGAAACTTTATCTGCTCCTGCTTTTAAAAGAGAGCGAATATCTTCAAGGTTCCTTATGCCTCCTCCCACGGTTAAGGGGATGAAAACTTCCCTTGCAGTCCTCTCCACAACATCAATTATTATATCTCTTTTCTCACAAGATGCAGTTATATCCAGGAAAACCAGCTCATCGGCACCTTCTTCCTCGTATATTCTGGCATTTTCTAGCGGGTCTCCTGCATCTTTTAGCTTGACAAAATTTATACCTTTAACAACTTTTCCCCTCATTACATCAAGGCAAGGAATTATTCTTTTAGCCAGCATAAACCGTCTCTTTAAAATTTTTCAATAAAGCAAGACCTAACCTCTGGGATTTTTCCGGGTGGAATTGACAGGCAAATACATTATCTTTCCACACGCTTGATACAAACTCTTCCCCGTATTCAGTTGTAGTTGCGATGATATCTTTATCTTCCGGAAGCACATAGTAGGAGTGGACAAAATAAAAGTAAGAGTTATCAGGAATATCTTTTAAGGCAGGCGCTCCTCTTCTTATTTTTATACTGTTCCACCCTACATGGGGAACCTTCAATCCCGATTTTTTGCAAAAAGGGACAACCTTCCCCTTTAATATATCAAGACCACTACTTCGGCCAAACTCCTCGCTTTCTGTAAATAAAATCTGCATCCCCAGACATATTCCCAGGAAGGGATGTCCTGAGTGGATGAACTTATATACCGCATCCACCAGACCTTTTCTGGAAAGATTAGTCATGCAATCCCTGAATGAGCCAACTCCGGGTAAAACAAGCCCTGTAGCTTTTTCAATTGCTGAAGGATTGTCTGTGACCTTTACCCGACAACCTATCTTTTGCAGGGCTTTTTGCACACTTAAAAGGTTGCCCATTTCATAATCAATCACAACTATTGTAGGACTTATTCTTTTCATTAATTTTTTATCTATCGTCCCTTGAAGGTTATATTTTATATTTTTTTCTTCAAATTTCAATTAAGCGGGCGGCAGGATTTTACACAGATGCCACAAATATAGTGAGCTATATTGTACTCTCTTTTAAATTGTTTTAACTGCTCAAAGCAGGCAAGATGGTCAAAATCCTCCCTTTTTTCCCTTATTGCTCCAGCAGGACACACCGTAAGACATCTTTTGCAACTGCCACAGTTAACATTTAGTTTTTTATCCACGACTAAAGGAAAATTGGTGAGGATACTTACAAGTCTTACTCGTGCTCCCCATTTCGGAGTGACAAGGAGGTTGTTTTTTCCCATCCATCCAAGTCCTGCCTCACAGGCAACATGTTTATGGGAAAGATGACCCTTCTGGTTTTGCCAGTCTATCACCTGAGAGGCTGCTATGGGAAGAGCCTGGTAGCCCTGTTCCTGAATAAAGTTTGAAATGAGAAAAGCTACTTTATCCAGAAGGTAGTTTACCTGGCGGTAGTGGTGCAGGTAAAGCTGAGTGGGCTTACCTTTAATATCATCAATTATTTTATCAGATAACCTAACACCCAGCGATACTGCAAAAAAAAGGTCCTGTAAGGTTTCAGGCAAGATTCCTGCTATGTTTTGTTTTAAATTGTCTAAAGAAGCCACACCAAAAAGCGAGATGCCCCACCCAAGAGCTCTATCCTTTAATTGATTGTAATTATCCTGCTCCATAGTAAGTCCTCCAGACTGTTACGATAAGAAATATAGGTGAAATGAAGGGACCATCTGTACAGGCTCTCAAGCCTTGCGGCTACCTGGGTTTACAATGACAGGCGAGACGCCTGTCCTACGATGGATTATACTCAAGCCTTGTGGCTACCATCATACTTTTTATCGTAAGAGCCGCTCTTCACTGCATTATATTAGGAGAGTTATTTATGTCAAACAAAGCAATTAAACTGTCTAAGCACAGAGTAATAGACCCTGCACTTTGCTCTTTTTGCGCTTGCCTTTCTTATCTTTTTCTTATATAATTTCCCATAATTATACTTATTCAAATAAGGGGGTAGAAGTGGAAGATTTAATTGAACTTGAACAAAAGGAGATTGAACTTGATACTCTGGTGCATAGATTATTTCATTTTAAAGCTGCATTGAATGAAATTCTTTCACGTTATCAGGTAGAAAAATCTGACGAAATAGAAAAGCTAATTGAATCAGGCGAGATAGATGAGCATCCTGCCTATGAGGATTTTTTGGAAGCAGCAGGTTATGAAGCTGGAGTCCTTCGGTTAAGAAAAAAACTGACTTTGGCATTACAAAAACTATGAGAGAAACTTTTGAAAAAATTCTTCACCTTACAGAAGAAGAGTTTTCTGATATTTTGAAAACAAAACCTGCTATTACAGGGATGAAGTTGCGAATATACTTAATAGATGGTTCCTTGCTTGATGTATATTATCATCCAACAGGTAAAAAATATTCATTTCATTGGCAAAAAAAGGTGGAATCAATTAGAATTAACACGGCCCCCCACCATAAAAATATAATTTCCTATCCACGACATATGCATATTGGACAGAGAATTAAAGCAGACGAAATAACGGATGTAAATCTTAGCCCGGAAGAGAATCTCAGGAGAGTTTTGACATACATAAAGGCGCATCTGGGCACGAAAGAATAAATTTTATTTTCAAACTAACCCGCTTCTCTGCCTTTTCTCTTTAGCCAGATCATCAATATAGAAAGGGCAGCCGGGGTAACTCCAGAAATTCTAAGAGCCTGACCTAAGGAAGTTGGTCTTATCTTAGATAGCTTTTCTTTAACCTCCCTTGAAAGTCCCGGAACAGTTTCAAAGTCAAAATCAGGAGGGATTTTCTCATTTTCCATCCTTTTGAATTTTTCTATCTCAAGATTTTGTCTTTTAATGTAGCCCTCATATTTAACCTCAATTTCCACCCCACCAGATACTTTCTCATCAATTTCTTGAAGGGATTCATGGAGAATTTTTAAATCCTTATGGTGAATCTCAGGACGCTTCAGTATTTCTTTTAAAGAGCAGGGGGATTTAATAGGAGTTGATTTAAGTTTAAGGAGGCTATCGTTTATCTCGGGAGTAGGAAAAATTCTGGTTGAGGCAAGTTTTTTTGTCTCTTTTTTAATAGCCTCCACTCTTTCCTTCAGCTCCTGATAACGCTCCTTTGAAATAAGACCTATTTCATATCCAAGTTTAGAGAGTCTAATATCTGCATTATCCTCCCTTAAAATAAGGCGATACTCCACTCTGGAGGTAAACATTCTGTAGGGCTCGTTTGTTCCTTTTGTCACAAGGTCATCTATGAGAACTCCGATATAGGCTTGAGACCTATCAATTACAAGAGGGAGTTTTTGTTTTACCTTAAGCGCAGCATTAATACCGGCTACAAGACCCTGGGCAGCTGCTTCCTCGTATCCTGTTGTCCCATTTATCTGGCCGGCAAAAAAAAGATTTTCCACCATTTTCGTCTCTAAGCTTGGTTTTAACTCAGTGGGGTCTACATAGTCATGCTCTATTCCGTAGCCTGGCCTTAGTATGTGAGCATTTTCCAGACCTTCTATACTGTGTAAAAGTTCCATTTGAACATCTGTGGGCAGGCTTGTTGATAAACCATTGGGATAAAATTCAAAAGTCTCTCTTCCTTCAGGCTCTAAAAATATCTGGTGTCTTTCTTTCTTTGGAAACTTCACCACCTTATCTTCAACAGAAGGACAGTATCTAACACCTGTAGATTTGATAATCCCGCTGTAAAGGGGAGAACGGTCAAGATTTTTCTGGATTATTCTGTGAGTTTTTGGATTTGTGTAGGTAATATAACAGGGAATCTGCTTAATTTCTACCTTTTTACTGGAAAAAGAGAAGGCAGAGGCATTTATTTCGCCTTCCTGAATTTGCAGTTTGGAAAAATTTAAACTTTTGCCGTCAACCCGAGGACAGGTTCCGGTTTTAAATCTACCCATCCTGAATCCTAAATCTCTCATACTCTGGGGAAGCTCCTTGGAGGGAAAATCAGCAATCCTTCCCCCAGGGAAGCTGGTTAGCCCGATGTGGATAAGACCGTTAAGAAAGGTCCCTGGAGTTATGACCAAACATTTGCCCCCGTATGTCTCATCTAAATTCGTTTTGACTCCTACAGCTTTGCCATTTTCCACTAAAAGTTTTTCTACGGTTGCTTGTTTAAGATGTAAGTCAGGCTGATTCTCCAACACCTTTTTCGTATACCATCGGTAGGCCTGACGATCGACCTGAGCTCGGGTAGACCTTACTGCTGCACCTTTTTTTGTATTGAGAGTTCTGTATTGCATGGCAGTAGCATCTACTGAGATTGCCATCTGGCCACCCAGAGCATCAATTTCTTTTACCAGGTGTCCTTTTCCCACTCCCCCCACCGCAGGATTGCAGGACATAAGCCCAATTGTATCAAGGTTCATAGTTATAAGAAGAGTATTACAACCCAGTCTTGCTGCAGCAAGACTGGCTTCAATTCCCGCATGCCCTCCCCCAACCACAATGACATCATAAGTTTCAGGATAGACCCACATATTCATTCAAGCTTCCTCTTCCATCTCATAGGTGGAATAATAATAGGGAGTGTAGGCTTCAAACTCCGCCGCACAGGTATCAACAAGTTTATAAACCGGCTTTATTTTTGCCTCCTCTCTTATCCTGCGTATATCCATCTCCTGTTTATTTAAAAGTCTTGCTATCTGGGAATCAGAGAACCCGTGTTGTTTGGCTTCCCACAAAAGAGAAATAAACTGCTTCTCGTTTATGTTAGCATCTGCAATAGCTGATTTTTTAAGTCTCTGTTCCATTTCTACAATCTCTTCTATATTGTATAAAAACCAGGTATCTATTTTGGTAAGCTCATTAATTTTTTCCACCGACATTCCTCTTCTCAAGGCATAACCTATATAAAATATCCTCTCGGCATTGGGGATGGTTAGCTTTTGAATAAGCTCATCTTCTGTAACAGGCTGAGGGTCAATAAGTCCATCTACCCCAATTTCTAAAGACCTGAGCCCTTTTTGCAGCGCTTCCTTAAAGGTTCTCCCAATTGCCATGGCTTCTCCCACTGACTTCATGGATGTGGTTAGTGTTGGATTAGCTCCGGGAAATTTCTCAAAGGTAAACCGGGGTATTTTTACCACGCAGTAATCAATTGTAGGCTCAAAACAAGCTAAAGTTTCCCTGGTAATATCGTTGGGAAGCTCATCAAGGGTATAGCCTACAGCAAGCTTTGCCGCAATTTTTGCTATGGGAAACCCCGTGGCTTTTGATGCAAGAGCAGAACTTCTTGATACCCGTGGATTCATCTCAATAACCACCATCTCTCCATCCTCTGGATTAACCGCAAACTGAATGTTTGAGCCCCCGGTCTCAACCCCTATCTCCCTTATTATATTTATGGCAGCGTCCCTCATCACCTGGTATTCTTTATCAGTTAGAGTCTGGGCAGGTGCGCAGGTTATGCTATCCCCGGTATGTATTCCCATAGGGTCAAAATTCTCAATGGAACAGATAATTACTACATTATCTTTTTTATCTCTCATTACCTCAAGCTCGAACTCTTTCCAGCCAATGACTGATTCTTCAATTAGAATTTCGTTTATTAAACTCTTTTCCAGACCCCGAGGGGCAATTTCCTCAAATTCATCTATATTATAGGCTATTCCTCCCCCTGTTCCTCCCAGGGTAAAACTGGGGCGGATTATAAGGGGGAACCCCAGATTTTTTGCTACCTCCTTTGCCTCCTTCATATTATAGGCAAGCTCACTTTTTGGGACTTTTAGTCCTATTTTTTGTATGCACTCTCGGAAAAGTTTTCTATCTTCTGCTTTGTTTATCGCCTCATAGGTAGCACCTATCATTTCAACAGCGAACTTATCCAGAACACCTTTTTTAGATAAAGTGGCTCCGATGTTAAGAGCGGTTTGACCACCCAGGGTAGGAAGGAGTGCCTGTGGTCTTTCCCTTTTGATTATAATTTCCACGACTTCAGGTGTTATAGGCTCTACATAAGTTTTATCTGACATGTCAGGGTCAGTCATAATAGTGGCAGGATTACTGTTAATTAAAACTACTTCGTATCCTTCCTCCTTCAATGCTTTGCAGGCTTGAGTTCCCGAGTAGTCAAACTCGCAAGCCTGTGAAATAATTATTGGTCCAGAGCCTATAATTAATATCTTTTTTATGTCTTTTCTTTTGGGCATTTATCTTTTTTTTCTCATAAGCTCAACAAATTGTTGAAAGATATATGTGGCATCGTGGGGCCCGGGTGATGCTTCGGGATGAAACTGCACGGAGAAAAGATAAAGCTCTGGATAGGCGATTCCTTCCAGAGTGTTATCGTAAAGGTTGATGTGAGTGACCTCAACTTCATCCGGCAAAGAGGTAATATCCACGCAAAAGCCGTGGTTTTGCACGGTGATGGAAATTTTATCTTCTCTTACGTCTTTTACCGGATGATTTGCTCCATGATGTCCAAATTTTAATTTGTAAGTTTTTCCTCCTATAGCTTGTGCTAAAACCTGCTGACCAAGGCATATGCCAAAGATTGGAAGTTTACCTGCAAGCTTTCTTGCTGTCTGGACAACATAAGGGATGGCGGAAGGGTCACCTGGACCGTTAGAGAAGAGAACTCCATCAGGCTTAAGCTCAAGGATACTTTCAGCATTTGTTTTCGCTGGAACAATCTGCACTTTGCAATCTCTTCTGGCAAGTTCTCTTAAAATATTATGCTTCACTCCACAGTCTACCACAACTACTTTGTATCTTCCCTCTTTTTCCCACCACCAGGTATCTTTGCAGCTAACTTCTTTTACCAGGTCCTGTCCTACAACACCGGGGCAACTCCTCGCCTTTTCTACCAGACCTGCAATATCCTCGTTTAAGGCGGATATAACTCCCCTCATAGCGCCCTGCAATCTTATGTGCCTTGTCAGGGCGCGTGTGTCAATTCCTTCTATCCCAACAATGCTGTGCTTTTTTAAAAATTCATCCAGAGTGTTTATAGCGCGCCAGTTGCTATGGAATTTACTGTATTCTCTCACAATAAATCCTTCTACCCAGGGTTTTGTTGACTCAAAGTCATCATCATTGACACCATAGTTACCTATTAGAGGGTAGGTCATGGTAACCATTTGTCCTTTATAAGAAGGGTCGGTAAGTATTTCCTGGTATCCCATCATACTTGTATTAAAAACTACCTCTCCTGCCACCTCGCCATCTGCACCAAAAGCTCTTCCTTTAAAAACTTTCCCATCTTCCAGAACGAGCAAAGCGCTCTTATCCATTTTCAACCATTTACCTTTTACTTTTACCTTGTAGTATGCTATTTTTGAATTATTTTGCAAGGTCTGACCCTCTACTGGTGCCAGACAAGAAGGGGTGGATGGAAAACCCACCCCTTTATCTTTTTAAGCTTTTTCTCTTCCTCAAAAAAGACAAACTCAAGGTCCAGAATTTTATACATTTTTTTTACCTCATCTCCCAGTAAACTTCTATAATATATCATAATGTCGTTATCCACTCTTCTTAAGGTATTTACCACAGCCTTGCTATCACTCTCAACTCTTATGATAAGGTCTATATCTGAGGTAAATTTTGCTCTATTTTCCAGGGTGCTTCCCACAAGATAAACCTGTTTCAATTCTTGATAATGTGCTCCCAGATATTGAGAGATTCTAATAGCTAAGGCATACCGGAAAACACTGTGAGTCCAGCTATCGTCTTTTAGCAGCATACCGACAACAGCTTGTCTATCCTCCAGATATGGATTTTTCTCCGTACAAAAATCAAGTGCCTGTTGCACTAACTCTCTTATCATTAAAAAGCTTCCTTTCAAAAAGGCTGGTATTGTCAAAAATTCCCCATCATTTTTCTTCAACATATTCAATTTTGAACTCGCTCACTCAAGCAAGAATTTTTTGCACCTCTTCCTTATCTACATTCATTATGAAAGGAATTCCTGAGATACTTTCTGCTTCCCGGGTGAGAGCAAAAAGGTCGTCCCTATTTATATGCTTCAGGTTAAATTTTCTTGCTCCAGCCATAAGCTGCTGCAGACCTGTTTTAACTCTCTCATAGTAGGTATACAAACCAATAGCCCCACCGGGAATCCTTTCAAAATCTTTTCCATATTTTTCTTTGAGTCTTGCTGCTTCAATGAAAATTTGTTCCACAGTGTTTCCATATTTTTTAATTCTCTGAGAAACCTCTCCTTTTTTTATAGCCCTCTCAATAGTATTACCCACCATAGCCGCAGTCATACTTGAGCGACCTAAACAAACTGCCTTAATAAAAGGAGCTCCCAGAGCAATTGCTTTGAAAACCTGGTCTTCCAGACAGATACCACCTGCTATAGCACAGGCTGGAATGAAAGAGTTTTTACTTTTTAGTTGAGAGAGAAAATTATAGATAAGACATTCCAGGTAAACCGTGGGAATTCCCCATTCATTCATCATGCGCCAGGGACTCATTCCTGTCCCTCCACCCGAGCCATCCACTGTTAAAATGTCAATTTCCACATCAGAAGCACAGCGAATAGCACGGGCAAGGTCCGCAGGACGATAAGAGCCCGTCTTAAGGGTGACATATTTAGCTCCTAATCCTCTTAATCTTTCTACTTCCCGGAAAAATTCCTCTTCCTCTATCATTCCCAGACGGGAGTGTCGCTCAAATTCTTTAAAATCACCCTGCTGAAAAGCTTTTTTTACAACAAAATCCTCAGG
The DNA here is from genome assembly GCA_014859225.1 of Candidatus Aerophobota bacterium. Lineage (GTDB taxonomy): Bacteria > Aerophobota > Aerophobia > Aerophobales > B3-G15 > Kmv34. The sequence goes on along the minus strand of JACUUP010000011.1, from coordinate 1,140 downwards.
GTCGGGAATGACAATGTAGCCTTTTCTTTTTAATTCCAAAGCTCTTTGCAGGCTATCAAGTTTCACTTCCCCTCCTATACTCTTGGCTCCCTGTCCCCATTTAATTTCAACTGCTTCTACTCCCAATTTTTCAATAACATACTCAGGAACTCCGAGTCTTTTATCTTCTACATTGCACTGAACTATAATCTCTCCATCTTTATCCTGCCATCTCTTAAAGGCTTTGACTCTTCTTTCCATTTCTGGAGAGTGAATTATGCGACCATTCTTAATTTCGCTTTCAGGGTCCATAGCACAGACATTTTCACCTATTGTAATTATAGTTCCGCTGATAGCCGCTCCTACAGCCATAGATTCCCAGTGAATACGGGCTACTTCGGTAGAGCCGAGTGCCCCGGTAAAAAAGGGGACCCTTAACCCAATTTTATTCTTACTTCCCAGTTTTGTTGATACTTCTACCGCAGGAAAAATAGCTTTATCTGAATCTGGCTCCACTCCATAAGCACCCACACAGGTTCCCTGGATGTTGAGATGAGAAAAATCCACCGGATAGTCTTTTTCCGAACCAGCGGTTATTCTGCCAAAAGGTTGAGGATACAGAACCTCCCTTCCCCGCAGAGCTGAAAGTCCTACTTCGCAGTAGCCGGGGCATCCATCAAGGCAGCTTACACATAACCCTGAGCAGGGAGAAGGACTGACTCTATTTTTTGTTGAAGTAGCTGGACTTGCATTGGGTTTGCTTAATGACATTTTATCCTCCTGTTTTTAATATTTAAATAAAAAAGGGTGCCTTTCTCAGGACACCCTTGTCATCTCTCAAACCCGTATCTTCCATTGCTTTTAAGCCATTCCCACACTGGATGTGGCTTTCGGGTTTGTTCTTTTACCAGAAAATATGCAAAATTTTAAAGTGTTTTAGCGGTTTTCTTGTTTTATATCCACCCCCTCAGCTGCATTGCCTCCACTACCCGTTTAATTGCAATTATATAAGCGGCAGTGCGCATATCTGTTTTGTTTTCTAATGATGCTGCCATAACTTCCTTAAATGCCCTGGTCATTTTTTTATCCAGTCTCTCGTTCACAACCTCTTCTTCCCAGCAATATCCAGAAAGATTTTGTGCCCATTCAAAGTAAGATACT
>JACUUP010000122.1 GCA_014859225.1 Candidatus Aerophobota bacterium | reverse complement strand
CCTTTATATTAAAAAGAGCATAATTAAAGTATAACCAGGGGAAAATTTTTGTCAACAGTTGACAATTATTTGTACTTATATTATTTAAATATGCGATCCAAATCATATGTCAATAATCTGACATCAAATCTTTGAGAGGCAAAAAGAGTGCTGGTAAAATGAAATTGCATTTTTGGTTTAGGTCAAAATTATTTATGGTTTACTTACATGAAAATCCTTTTAAGAAATGAAAAAGAATTATACCCTGCAAATAAGGAAAAACATAAATGTCAATATCTGAACCCATTTCCAATATATTATTCTGTTCTCATGGAGTATGTTCCAATTTTCTTTTTGTTCAGCCTTAGAGCTAAAGAGAATTTCTCCATGGTTTAGACCGTATTCATACAACTCTTTGGTGAGGCAAACATCATCCAGACAGTATTTTTTCAGCTCCTTCATTTTTTCTTTGCGAAAAAGCTTTATCGCCTCAAGACCTGTTCCAGTTTTTAGCTCTCCCAAGGTAGCCTGAGCTACACTGTTGAGACTTACTCTGTGCCCGGCAGCTTTCACAATCTCTTGCATGATATCCAGAGTATGGAGCTTGCTCAGCGGAAAAGAAAGATATGGTTCTAAGACAGGAAAATCAAACCCTATGAGGTTGAACCCAATTGCCAGATCAACGTGTTGGAGCATTTTATCCAGGTTGGGGATATCTTTTTCTTCAAAGGTAAGATACTTCTCTGTGGGATATTGATATATACCCACCACCGATACCCCCAGAAGGTGCATATGCCTTCCTCCTACCTCATCAAAGCTCCTCTGGGTCTCCACATCAAGGACAACTTTGTTCATAGAATTATCCCAAAAAGAGTTTATTCTAAGGGTTTTTCCGACATGGTTCTTGCAGGACAACTATTTTAGATATTTTACACCGCCATTTCATATTTTGTACCGTAATAAATCAACTTTCCGCAAATCGCCTAAAATAAAGAAAGAGAGATTGATTGAATTATTTACTATAGGGCTTAGTGCGACTACTTGACAAAAGTGCTACATAGTAAGAGAATACAGATACTCAACAGGAGAAAAGTATGGCAAGGAAACTGTATCGTTCAAGAAAAGATAAGATGATTGCAGGAGTATCTGGAGGAATCGCCAGCTACTTTGATGTAGACCCAACCCTGGTAAGGATATTTGCCGTGCTCACCATTTTCGCCAACGGAATAGGAATCATAGGCTACATTATAGCCTGGATTATTGTTCCCCTGCAGCCAGAGCAAAAAGAGGGAGAAGAAGAGGTATCTTCAGGAGAGGAGACCAAGATACCCGCACAGGAGGAGCAAATAGAGAAAAGGAAAATAATTGGAGGCCTCATTCTGGTAGTGCTGGGAGGACTTTTTCTTCTCTACACCTTTTTCCCCTGGTTCTCCTGGAGAAAGTTCTGGCCCGTAATCCTTGTTGCCATTGGAGCAGTAATTCTCATTGACAGCATGAGAAAAAAGAAACAACAGAGGTAAAAGTTGCCAGGCAGAAATTATATAAAGTTTCCCCCTGCAAAAGATTCATAGAAATGGGCCTGGAGTTTTTTTGATTTTCTACCCCCCCCACGCCTAAGGCAGAATAAAAGGTTCAAAACAAAATTGCTAAATAATTTTTGACTATACCCTGGTGGTGTTGACAAATACTTTGTATATAGGAAACTTATGGTAGAATGAAAAAACAGGGAGTGCCAAATGGCAGGGGAGAAAAAGGGAGGAGGTGAGTTACCCTATGGCAAAGGATAACAGGAAAGGTGGGCGCAAAGATATGAAGAAGAGTGCAAAGGAAAAAAGAAAGGAAAAAAAAGAAAGGCAGGCTAAGAAAAAAACCTAATGCGGAGCTCAAGCATAGTTTTTGAAATGCCCCAAGGAGAGGTGATTATGTTAAACTTGCCGGGATTAAGAAAATACCCTAAAAAATGATGGCCATACGGACTCACTTTAAGCTTTATTCCTGGATTTATCGGGTAGGGAAAGATTAAGGAGATAAACACGAGTTATCTGAAAACTAAGAGTGTATCTCATAAACTGTGCTTTCTTCTTGACATTGTGGGTAACGTAAGCTATTCTAAAAGTCAAGGCTGAACGAGAAAAATGCAATAAAAACAAAAAATCAGCAACGCAATACTTTGTTGAACCATGTGTTGAACCATGCGAAACATAAACAACAGGCAAAAACCAAAACGAAAGAAGCAGCTCAAAGGAAGCAGAACACGGAACCTCTACGGAAAACCAACGATACAGGATAAAAGAATAGGGAAACATCGCTAATCTTTCCAGATGAAAGTTCAGCTAATTCAAGCAAAAACGCTTTTGTCACACTCATAGGTTTATGATTGGATAATCAATTGTTACCGCGGAAAATGCATTTTTTAATTCAGGAAAAATTCATCACTTGAAGGGTCGTGTAACCTCCCAAGAATACGTTATCCTGGCGATTTTTTCCAGCATGGCACCTACAGGGCAGTATTTTTTCCCGTCAGAATGTAGCCAAACATTTCTCAAAATCAACGACTATGTATTTTTTCCCCTTCTGGATTACGGTGTGTCCTTCCTTCTCCAAAAGTTTCTTTTGAGTTTCTATTCCACCAGGATATTTCTCATTTATCACACCACCTGCTTTCAGTGTCCGCCAGTACGGAGTAATATTCTTCTTTCCTTCATCTTCCGCTTCTTTCGCTGCCTCAGCGGCAATGCGGGCAAAAATCCCGGTGGTCAGGGGACAACCAATCGTAGCAGCGTGTTTTCGGGCAAGCATCACACGAATCCCATTGATGCTACTAAGCTTTCCCTCGGGAACCTTTTTCATAATTTCATCTACCTCAATGGGTGCAGGAATAACAACAGTGTCACCAAGTTTTGTTCCCCATCTACCCGCCATTTTAGGAGTAATCTTTTCCACTCTTGGCAGGTCTTTGCTGTCCAGTAATTTTTCTTGCCAGGATTTAGGTTTTTTCGCCATAATGTTCACCTCCTATGATGTAGTGGCGTTAGATACTTTCCTTTTGCATACTCATCAAGCAGGCAGGGTAAGATGTCTGGCTCTTACGAGTCCACGTAGTAACCTGAACCCACGAGGTAGTTTGTGCCAGACGGGGAGGAAACTGCACGCTTGATAAAGGTTGCCTTCCAAATAGGTTCATCCTCTCCTGGTTTTGGCCAGCGGTAGTGTACCCAGCCTTGCCCGGCTGGTGAGGTGGCTACCTCTACAAACATCTTCCCAATCGCTCTACCATCTACATCCTCCAGGTGGCACATGTTGCTACCTTCTCCAGTAACATCCGGGGGATACACGTAGCGCATCCCATCTATACCCCAGACAAAAATGTAGGTATCATCATAAAACCACCTGCCATTTTTCTCTCTAAACTGTGAGAATGCTTGCTCACCCAGGATTTCAATTTCCTTGACTGCAGCACTGATAAACTGGATAAGCTGGTTGGTATTTGCGTGCAGGCACTCTTGCACGAAAAAATCGGGCTGGAAAAACCTTGCCTTGAGCTCTCGGATTCTCTCATACGATTCATCTATTCTCGTTGGTGAAATGACTCCATCTTCCACTGCTTCTACTATGGCACGTTGTGCCTCGTAGATCGCCTCCTCCTCGTAGCTTTCTCCGTTGTTTGAAATAATCAAAAGGTCAACCCCCGCATTGACTGCCCTGACAATCGCTTCAGCAAAACCATAGTTTTGTACAATTGCTCCCATGTGCATATCATCAGAGACAACCACTCCTTTAAATCCAATTTCTCCCCGCAGTAGCTCGCTGATAAATAAAGGTGAAAGGGTTGCCGGAAAATCAGGGTCTATGTATCTATCCACAATGTGTGCCGTCATTACCATATCGCTAAAGCCTCCCGCAATGAGCTTTTTGTAGGGAACAAGCTCTTTTTCCTGGTAGCTCTTGGTAACATCAACCATTCCCAGATGGCTGTCATGAAAAGAGCTGCCGTGCCCGGGGAAATGTTTGAGCGTGCTAATAATATTGCAGGAGTGCAGTCCTTCTATGAACGCAGATGCATGCAGAAACACTTTCTCTGGGTCAAAGGAAAAAGAGCGCCCTAAAGAGCCTATAACTGGATTATCAGGATTTACATTCACATCAACTACCGGGGCAAAATTCACATTGAAACCGAGCCAGGCTAAATTTTTGCCAATTTGCTTCGCCGTCTGTTTCGTTTCATCCAGATTATCATTTTTCCCTAATTCTTCGGCACCTGGGAAAGAAGAAAAGCCGTATCGTTCTTTGAGACGATTCACCCTCCCTCCTTCGACATCTACCGCAATGAAAAGAGGATGGGAGGAATATTCTTGCAGGTCAGAAATTAATTTCCTGGTCTGGTCTGGATTTACGATGTTCCTGGGAAAACTTTTGGAGGGGACATCATAGTCAAACAAGATAACTCCACCTGGTTGTACCTCATTCAAAACCTTGACGATATATGAGTCTTCTGAAATTTCCGTGCCTCTAAATCCTACGATGAACATCTGCCCTATTTTCTCTAAAAGCTTTGCCCTGCCTGGATCGTTTTGCCCGCAGTAGCCAGGATGGGCGAGGAAGAACAAAAGCACGGCTGCCATAACTCCTGATACGCCTCGTAGACACCATAGGTGATGTTTCATAGCCAATCGCTCCTATCGTTGCATGGTGAACTTGAAATA
>JACUUP010000121.1 GCA_014859225.1 Candidatus Aerophobota bacterium | reverse complement strand
TATGTGGTGATAATGGCTACATTTCTGGATGGGAAAAAACCATTTGGAATCTCAATAAAAAGGGAACAGATTTATTGTAGGTATAATTTTCCTTGACACCGTCTCCAATAAACTCGGAGACTACTTATTAGCTTTTCTCTATGGAATGTTTTTCCAAGTATCCCTGAACTCCTCTTGTGGAATGTCACCTCCGACTCCACTTCCCGTGACAATACATAGATCTGTCCCCATTTTTGCCATTTTTTTGATAGCCAAGTACTGCCCACAGTCATATCTTGACCTCTTTACCATTTCTGCAATAATAGTTTGTGCAAGAGAGGCACGAATTGCATGCGGGAGAGGTCGGGAAAAGTCTCCATATCTATAGGGTGGTGTTGTGGAAAAAAATATTTTAAAGCTTATTCAAAAATGTTTCAAAGAACAAAAAGTTCTCTACACATCGCATGCGCGAGAAGAAATGCGATTAGAAGAAAGAGGAATTATTAGAGAGGAAGAGGATGACTTAACGATAGTAATAACAGCATATCAACCAGATCCAAGACTTTGGATCGATTATAAAAGAAGGAGGGAAAACTAATGAGATGTGTTATCTGCAATGGTTCTACAATCAAAAAAAGACAAGTAGATGAGGAATTGAAAGATGGTGACAATGTAGTATTGATTCCCATAGAGGTGCTAGTTTGTGAACAATGTGGTGAGCGATACTATACGCGTCAGATTATGAAAACACTTGAAGAAATTGAGGAAGATATCAAAGAAAAGAAGATTTCTCTAAAAGAAGTGGGGCGAGTTCTAAAACCATCTATAACTTAAATTCTGAGAAGAAAGTAACTGGAGTGACCTGTCAGTATTTTGTCTTTTTTTCTTCGCCGCTGTTCTCTGGTCATCTCTCCTGCTACCAGCCAATAAGGTTAGATAAATTCGGAATGCAGAAATTTGACAGCACTCTTGTTATTTGTTATCCTTATAGTAGGAAAGTAAGTATCACTTCCAGTAGAACAAGCAAGATAGCTATTCTACTAATAGTATAAAATTCTTTGAAGATTTACCACAAAATTATTAGAGGCTGGAAGGAGGCAAAAGTGCCCATCGTGAAAATTGGTCCAAAACACCAGGTTACTATCCCGAAGGAGGTTTTTGATACTCTTCATTTAAAACCAGGCGATATACTGGAAGTAGCTTCCCAGGCAGGAAAGATAGTTATGATCCCACAACAGCTTAGCGCCAGAGCTCCAGCTCCCTCCCTTACACAAAAAGAACAACAGATTCTCATAGAAGCGAAGCGAAAAATTAAGCAAATCCAGAGTGACATCCTCACCTCTCAAGGTCTCACGCACGAGGAGGTACGAGTTGCTTCCCACGTGGGCCTGATTGACCCGCATCAGGCGTGGTGGTGGAGCGAAGAATGGCAAAAAAGAGAAAGAGAGGCAGAGAAGGATATGCAAGAAGGAAAGCTTAAGACATTTTCAACTATAGAAGACCTCGTTAAAGATCTCCAGTCATGAGGATTACCTTCACCGATACGTTTAAGCGGGACTACAAGGAGCTACCGCAGAACGTGAAAAGACGAGCCAATAAAGCTCTCCAGTTTCTCGCCACCGATTTATCCCATCCTTCGCTCAGAGCTAAAAAGATAAGGAGTAGAGAAGACATCTGGGAAGCAAGCATAACAAAGAGTTACCGCTTGAGCTTCCAGGTACGAGGGGACATGTGCGTTCTTCGGCGCACAGGTAAACACGAAGAACTCTTGAAAAGACCTTAAGCTAATAAGAAAGGGTTTGTAATAGAAAATGAGAATGAAGGGTTTGGTGCAGGTAACTACTTCATGGGGCCAGAGTTTCGGAAGGAAGTTGCGGCTGGAAGTTACAAGGTGCGCGTTTGGAGCACGCATAACGATAGCAGGTATGTGCTGGCTGTGGGTGAGATAGAAAAATTTCCACCCGGCGAGGCGATCAATGCCCTGCGGCTTATTCCTGAATTAAAGCGCGACTTCTTTAAGTCATCACCTTTTACTTTCCTCAAATCACCCATTGGTATCAGCTATGTGATTTTCATGGTTCTGCTTGCTTTTGCCGCCGGTTTTATCTACCGTGCTCTGGTGAAACGGTTCGCAAAAAAGAGCATGCGCAAAAGAGCACGTAATATTGGTAAGTCTGACCGAATCATACGTCTGCTTGCAGGTTTCGTACTTTTTGTACTTGGGACCTACACCTGGAATCCGGTTGTGCTCTTTTTTGCGGGTTTTTGCTTTTTTCAGGCGATATGGAGCTGGTGCGGATTATACGCTGCTATCGGGAAAAACACCTGCCCTATACGCTGAAAACACGGGGTAACGTAACATTCGACTAAGGCAGGAAAGAAATTATCGGATGGAAAACACACACCTCAAAGGAAAAAGTGTTAATATACAATGCTGTGGCAATGCCTGAAATGAACAAAACGTAAGAGGATCATGAGAGGAGTGTGTGAAAAAACAAGTTGACATCATCCATCGTATATGTTAACCTTATATGAAAAGTTAACAGCGGTTAATCTCGTGAAAAGAGTTAACAAAATGAAAAAAGAGTATCTCACTATTCCTGAATTTGCCAAGATTTTGGGTGTCAGCAGAATTAGTGTCTATAAACACGTAAAAAAGGGGAATATTGAAGCTAAAAGGGTAGGGAGAATCTATCTTATCCCGTACAAATACGCAGAGGGGATTGTAGGTAACAGATTGTCAGAACAAGATAAAAAAGAGATAGAAGAGGCTGTGAATAAAACCGCGACAGAGTATGGAGAGACCCTTAGGCTACTTGGGAAAGAGTAGTGAAAAAAATTACTATAAAAGATGTGGAATACATTGCCTTCAGACTGGCTCAAGAACTTTTGGAATTAGACGAACCGATACCCCGTTTTTCCACACGCTTCCCCCATGTATTAGAAAGTTGTGTAAGTGTGCCTTTCGCTGAATTTTTTGGCAAAAAGTTGTATCCATCTATTCTCTCCAAAGCAAGTATTCTTTTCTACCTTATGATTAAAAACCATCCTTTCCAGAATGGTAATAAACGTATTGCTGTTACCACCTTGTTTGTGTTTCTCTACAAAAACAAGAAATGGCTCAAAGTAGATACCTACCAACTTTATCAGTTTACCGTGTGGATAGCCTCAAGCCCTGCACAATTAAAAAATGAAGTGGTAAAATCGATTGAAAGCTTCCTGCGTCTACATCTTGTAAATACCAACAGTAAGTCAGGTCTTGATGTTGAAGTTTGACTGATGAACATTTCGGGTCAACGAGCGCAGCCTTGTGGTAGCCATGTAGTTGCGGCATTTGACATGTTAATGTGATACTGGTAAAATGTTGCAAGCTCTACAGAATGGACGGTTACAAGGATAGCTCTAAGTCGCAACCCACGGTAGATTCTCTATCAACACAGGCTTGGGCTAAGCTGAATTTCCGCATAAACCCCTATTTACTTACAAACCTAAAGAAGATTCGTATATAAGTCTCCACTCCTTTTGCCATAGTAGAAATGCTACCACCCGATTCCAAAACCCATACGTATTTGTACTTATGAACAGGTCATCCTCATTTTTCTAGTGTATGCATAATAATTGAAGAAAGGACTAAAATAAAGAAAGGAGGAACAAGAAATGGTAGCACGGAGTATACGTATTGCCTGGAAGGTATACCTGGTATACGGGATTTATATGCTCATACTGGGAATTCTTGCCTTAGCTGCACCTCAGGTTATGTATGTTGGGCAGTTCGAAGCATATACGGGGAGTGTCTTCGCAGATTTTGCTCAAATGAATGCGAGAGCGGGGACGTTTATTGGTCTCACTCTTCGAGTTTTTGGCTGCATGACAGTCCTCGTTGGGATATTTAAGATATTCATTGCCCTGTATCCATATCGTAAGGGAGAAACCTGGTCCTGGTGGCTTATTCTCGTTATAGGGGTGATCGCCTACAGCTTCATGTTTTCCTATAGCATTATTCTGGGTGATGTGGCAACCTGGATGTTTACCCTCATAGGAGTCATCCTCTTTCTGATTGCACTCCTCATTCCCGCGAAAGCGATGCTGAGCAAAAAACAAAAGAAATGACCCGGCGATAGTTTCATGCAAGCGATAGAGACTACAAGGAGCTGAGGGATTACAAAACAAGCAAAGTGGTAAAGGTAAAAAGGGGCCAGGCTTTGAACATTTATTTTTTCTTCAAGAACCAGCTAAAGGGCGCACCGAGGTTAGGTCTTCAACGCTTGACATTAGAGAAAAAGTAAAGTTATCGGACTCGAATTTTAATTGTCGTTCATCATGTGATAAGGTAAAAACAAAAAAGGGCAGGGATAGGGAGGTTATAATGAGGTTATAATAAAGAGAGAGCGACTACAGGTAAGGAGGGGTAACATAGAAATTATTGACTAACTAAACGAAACGGCAATTCTAATTGAAAAAGAGTAGGGTAGGGGGCAAAATTCAATGGTGGTCAGCAATTTTTTTTTAGTCACTGGGGTGGACCCCATTAGTCGGACAGTATTTTGTCTTTTTTTTCTTCGCCGCTGCTCTCTGGTCATCTCTCCTGCCACCAGCCAATAAGGTTAGACAAATCCGGAAAGGGAAAATTTGACAGTCCTCTTGTTATTTATTATATTTAAGCCGTTAACACTAAGTATCAACAAGGAGTTATTATGGGAAGAA
>JACUUP010000120.1 GCA_014859225.1 Candidatus Aerophobota bacterium | reverse complement strand
ATAAAACAGGACTTTGAGAAAGCTTTTGATAGGTTTGATGTTCTTGTTACCCCCACATCTCCCACGGTTGCTTTTAAAGTTGGGGAAAAAATGGATGACCCCTTGAAGATGTACCTTTCGGATATTTTTACCATTTCTGCGAACCTGGCTGGAATTCCGGGTATCTCCATTCCCTGTGGACCTGGCAGGAATAATCTGCCCGTTGGTCTTCAAATTCTGGGAAAACCCTTTGATGAGGAAACGGTACTGCGAGTTGCCTATGCCTACGAGCAAAATACCGAGTGGAGAAAAAGACAGCCGAAGCTTTAAAAAAATGACTGATAAAAAATCATCTAAAATACAGGGATGCCCTGTTTTTGTAGTTAGGGCTGAAACTTTACCCGAAGGCTGGGAAAGGTCAGTAATAACCTGCTGGGAAAAGGGTATTCCCATTAAAACAGAATATGATAGGCTAAAAGACCCTCCCTCAAGAGACTGCACCATGGTCATTGAAGTAGAGGACCCATTCAAGGAGCCAAGAATTCACCGGGCCCTTCCTGGCGGCCTCGAGGACCTTGAGGTTTACCGACAGGAAGTTTTATCTGGAGTTCATGATGACTGGATTAAGCCAGAGGAAGGAAAATGGGAATATACCTATCATGAAAGATTATTTAACTACACTGTTTTAGGAGAAAATAGAGCGGTAAATCAAATAGATTTTGTGGTAAGAAAGCTCAGTGATATTCCTTTTTCCAGACGCGCCCAGGCTATTACCTGGAAATGCTGGGTTGACCCTGAATTTGATGACCCACCCTGTCTGCAGCGATTCTGGTTCAGGATTTTTGAGGGAAAATTGCAGTTAAATGCACACCTTAGAAGTAACGATGCCTACAAGGCAGCTTTTATGAATATGTTTGTCTTTACTGAACTGCAAAAACTTGTAGCCGAAAAAATCAGCCAAAAAACAGGGAAAAAAATAGAAGCCGGCAAATACGTTCATATTGCCGACAGCTACCATATCTATGGTTCCTACTATAAAGATTTTAAGAATTTCCTGGATACGGTTAAAAAAAGAAGCTTTGAAGAAAGAACCTGGACTACATCTTTTGCCCAGCCTTTTTTTGAGGAAGGTAAACAGCGCCTTAAGAGAACGTGAAGGAGAAACGGATGCCTAAAGTTCTTGTTACGGGTGGCGCAGGTTTCATAGGCTCTAATGTGGTAGATGGATATATAAACCAGGGATGGGATGTAGTAGTAATTGACAACCTTTCAAGTGGCAATAAAGAACAGATTAATCCTGAGGCAAGTTTTTACAGGATGAGTGTGCTTGATGAAAATGTAAGGGATGTGTTTGCAAAGGAAAAGTTTGACCTTGTCAACCATCATGCCGCCCAGATAAATGTAAGAACTTCAGTAAATGAGCCTATCTTTGATGCAAGAGAAAATGTTTTGGGTAGCTTAAATCTTCTTGAGATTTGTAAAGCTTTCGGGGTTAAAAACTTTATATTTATAAGCTCAGGTGGAGCAATTTATGGGGAGCCGTCAAATTTACCCGTTAAAGAAACCTATGCCAAATCGCCCCTGTCTCCCTATGGAATCAATAAATTAACCGTTGAGTTTTATCTTTATTTTTATAAGAAAGTTTCCGGGCTAAACTATGTATCACTAAGATACGCAAATATATACGGACCAAGACAGGACCCTCTGGGAGAGGCAGGAGTGGTAGCTATTTTTTCTAACGCCATGTTAAATGAAAAGAAACCCACCATTTTTGGAGATGGAAAGCAGACAAGAGACTATGTTTATGTTAATGATGTTGTTGAGGCGAACCTTCTGGCAAGTCAGGAAATTGAAAGATTAAATAATAAAAAAACCGCTTCTTTTGATGACCTTACCTATAATATTGGGATGGGAGAAGAGGAATCTGTTAACAGTTTATACCAAAAATTAGCTCATATTGCTGAATTCAATCAGCCCCCGCTTTACTCTAACCCAAGGGAAGGAGAGGTAAAAAGAATCTGCCTTGATTCATCTAAAGCAAAAAAAGAACTGGGCTGGGAAGCAAAAACAGCCTTAGAGGAAGGTTTAAAAAAAACAGTTGAGTGGGTCCTGACAAAAATTTAGATAAACTAAAATAAAGAATCCAAACCGTGGTATCTATCAAGCACTTTTCAAAATTCATTTTCTCTAAATTTTTCTAAATCTTCTAAGGTAATATCTACTATACAGCTTCCAAAAAGAGAGGCAAGATGCTCTCTCTTTTTCTTTCGTATAAGTTCTCTGAGAGATAGATTAATAAGCTCCTTTTTGGTTCTTATACTGGTTAATTTTTGTGCTTCTCTAAGAAGTTGTTCATCTATGTCTATAGTAGACCTCATAATTACACCTCCTTATAGCATATAAATAGACATCTTTTTGTGCTTGTCAAGTTCCTCCTCAGTTGCTTTCTCAACTCTTTTTAGTAGCTCAACCAAGCTCTCCCCCATCCAGGATGCCCTTTTCCTCCCAGAGAAACCACTCTCCCGAATCTTCTAAAAAGGAGTAGGTATTTTGCAGAATTTTATAGTGCTCTCTTTCTTCCTCAACCAATCTTTCAAATAGTGCTTTCATATTTTTATCAGTGACTTTTTGTAAAAAGTTTTGATAAAAATTAACACTTTTATCTTCGGCCTGCATCCCCACTTTTAATACTTCTTTTTCATCAGAATTTGTGGCAATTCTATCCTTCAACTGGTCTTTCATTTCATCAAAAACTGTTTTAATCTTTTCTGTGGGTAATTTTCCAAAATACTTCTCAAATTTAGAAAACTTAAGGTCAAAGAGAAGTTCTTTGAGGACGCTTAGATGTCTTTCCTCATCAGTGCTCAGGGATAAAAACATTTTCTTGCCCAAAGGATGGGAAAGTTTATCTGCTGCCTCTCTGTAAAACTTTATCCCATCATTTTCCATTTTTATCGCCGTCTTTATAGCCCAGGATACATCTTCCATATTTTCTACTCCTTTCAGCTTAAAAGGCCATCTATTATAAGCTCTACTGCCTTATCTTCTCCTAAACCACGCGCCATCAATGTTTCAAGTTGCTTAGTATCTACACTACCAATCGCTGCCTCATGAGTAATATGTGCCCTGGGGTGATTAACCTCAACTACAGGTGTTGCACTTGCCTTTGCATTTCCCTGCACAATCTCTTTACAATCAACATGTCCTCTGGTATAGGGCGCCTCAGCAACCAGTTTGTTATAAACATTCGCTCGTGCATTCTCGCTTACTGCTACTCTTGTGGTTAAAACTCCTCTTGCTCCTTCACCTACAAGATACCCCACCTCTTTTATTCCAATGATATCATCACCCGCTCCTTTTATTTTAGCGGTCATCTCCATCACGCTTCTTTTCCCGCACACCGTTTCATAATCTATCTCTATTTTGCCTACCCTTCCCCTTAGAAGTTCAAAATCTGTTTTGAATCTTGCCCCTTCCTCAAGAAAAATTCTGGCTTCAGGATAAACCTCCACCCCTCCATAAATACCGTGAATGTGTCTTTCTAAATAGGTATATTCAGCCCCGGCTCCAATCTTTATGTCAGCATCCATTATATGCTTTACATAAGTTGCATTGGGAAAAACACAGTGTGCTAAAATGGTTATTTTTGCATCTTTTCCAACATTTACCTGTAAAATAATTTTTTGAACTCCAGTTTCAGAGAGCACACCAAAACATAAATGGACAGGTTTATAAATAATAGTTTTCTCTTTTACATTTATTGAGAGGTTAACTCCATCTTCTGTTTCTTGGACATCAACTTCCAGCCCCGCAATCTTTTTCATGCTTATTATTTTATTAAGGTTAACCGCGATATGTCCTACCTCAGGGTCTTTTAACAGCTCTTCTCCTAATTCAGAGCTTCTGTAAAGCTCTTGCGTATCCACATCCATTTTAACTGCTCCTCTCAGAATTTAGCCATTCAAGCTCCGGTATATTCTTATGTCCACAGGAGATACACTTTTCCTCAAAATAACGACTTATCTTTTTAATCCGACCCCAATCAATTATTTTCCCGCAGCACATTAAAAAGGCATAATCTGCCTGTTTTAAAACTGTTAAGCTATGGGTAATGAGCATTACGGTTGAGTTGTAACCTCTTAAGAGCTTCAGAGAATCAAATATCTTCTCTAAAGAGGCTACATCAATCCCGGAATCAGGCTCATCCAGCATAACAATCTTTGGTTGCATGGCAAGGATAGAGGCAAGCTCTATTTTTTTCCTCTCCCCTCCACTTAATGTCTTATCCACCGCTCTTGATAGATACTCATCAGGGTCAAGACCAACACTCAAAAGAGCATTTTTAACAATCTCACCATTACCTTTATCAGCACAACCTGCCTGGATAAATTTTTCCACGCTCAACCCCTCATACCTCGCAGGCTCCTGCCAGGCAAGCGTTATACCTTGCCGGGCACGCTCATCAAGGGATAGATTTTTAATTGAGCTTCCCTCAAGCAATATGTCCCCCTGCATATCCCTGTATCCTGCAAGACCCATTATGGTAAAAGCAAGAGTTGTTTTTCCTGCACCATTGGGACCAACAAGCGCGTAAACATTTCCCTTTTCTAAATAAAGGTTTACTTCATCAAGTATTTTTTTTCCATTAAAAGTCAAACTAACATCTTTAACCTCAAGTATGCCCATCTTTTAACCTATTTTCTCCTTGGTAAGATAAATAT
>JACUUP010000119.1 GCA_014859225.1 Candidatus Aerophobota bacterium | reverse complement strand
AAAAAAGCTCATCTCGCTCCTCCACTTTTATCTCTTTTTTGGATAAATCAACCCGTAGAATTTTTCCACTATATCCATATGGCATTTTTCTCCTCCCATATTTTTAGTTTTCAAGCAAGCTCACTTGAAACAGTAATTTTTAAACTTTCCCGGCCATCAAAGATGTATCCTTTATCGGGAACCTGCATAATATCGTTTAATCTTCTTAATGGAAGCTTGTGAGTTATAAGCTTCTCAAAGGGAAACTCTCTTTTCTCAAGCACAGGAAGTTCCCTCACAAACCCCTCCAGCTCTCCACCCCAGGAGCCCTGCAAATTTACATTTTTATTGCACATATGGATAAATGGGTTCAGAGAAACCTCACCCCCATCGGTAAAATGGCCCACCTCAACGAAAGTGCCGCTTCTCCTTAACATATCAAGGCCCTCTCTTACT
This sequence comes from Candidatus Aerophobota bacterium, assembly GCA_014859225.1. Classification (GTDB taxonomy): domain Bacteria; phylum Aerophobota; class Aerophobia; order Aerophobales; family B3-G15; genus Kmv34. The sequence continues at coordinate 4,306 of JACUUP010000119.1, read as the reverse complement.
GCCCGGGGTACTCCTGTACACTCAAAGACAACATCTGCACCCATTCCCTTGATGGTATTATCTTTCACCATCTTGATTCTTTCCTCTGCGTCTTGAACTTCAGCTACATTTATGGTGATATCTGCTCCAAATTCTTTTGCCATATCAATTCTAAAGGAGGTCGGACCTCCGATGTGGATTATTTTAGTGGCTCCTGCAAGTTTTGCAAGAACCTGACAGGTAAGCCCAACCGCACCTGAGCCCTGAATTACCACTGTATCTCCCACATGGATGTTGCTTCTTGATACAGCGTGGTCAGCCACAGAAATGGGCTCGGCGAGAATGGCAATTTCCAAAGGAAGTTCTGTCTTCAAAATAGCCGTCCCTGGATGATGAAGATATACATGGTCGGCAAATCCCCCTGTAAAGTGGTATTTTTTATCCCCGTCAGAGAAAAATCCGTAGGCAAAGCCTTCCTCACAGCAGGTGGGAGTTTTAGCAATCTGACACCAGTAGCACTTCCCGCATCCAACACCGGGAACAACTATTACCCTATCTCCTTCCTTTACAGGCTTTCCAAGAAAATCAGTGGTTACCCCTTTGCCCAGAGCTGCAATCCTGCCCATAAACTCATGACCAAGACAGATAGGATAGGTGATTCCTGGAAGACGTCCATGATACATATGAATATCTGTTCCACATACACCGCCAAGCTCCTGCTTTACGAGGACTGTTCCCGGAGCAGGGTCAGGAAGGGGGTATTCTTTTAATTCAAATTTTCCCCCTGGCCTGTCAAGTACTGCGACAACCCCTTTTTTTGCCATCTTTCACCTCCCGATGAAAAAATTGAAAGTGATATTTTTCCTTCTACTCAATAAGCCCCATTTCAAAAATGTAATTTTTAGACCTTTCAACATGCTCCATCATCATGCGTTCAGCTTTTTCTGCATCTCGCATCTTTATAGCCTGGAAAATAGCTTGATGGTCACAAAAAGCCTCTTCCAATATTTCCTTATTCTTTCCTATGCGAACTCTGAATATATGAATGAGGCTGTAAAGATTGCTCATAATCCTGGCAAGTCTTTTGTTATGGCAGCTTTTTATAATTAAATTGTGCAGTTTCACATCCAGCTCTATACGCTCTTTGTATGTGGAAAACCTGGCTTTCTCAAATAAAGCACTTAACCGCTCCATCTCCCTGTCGCTAATCAATAAGGCTACCTTTCTTGCAGCTAAGCCCTCCAGAACTTTTCTAATTTCATATATTTCTTCAATATCTTCTCTACTCAGCTTTCTTACATAAAATCCGCCACGGGGAACAATTTCCACCAAACTTTCACTGGATAAGCGAGTTAATGCTTCTCTAACCGGAGTTCTACTTACTCCAAAATTAGAAGCAAGTTCATCATCAAGCAAACGCTCACCTGCTTTTAACTCTTCATTAATTATTTGTTCCTTTAAAACACCGTATATTTTATAACTCAAACTTGAGTGTTTGATTAACCGAGTCTTTGCCATCTCATCTACACCGGACACTAAAATTTCAATTATCCTATACTATATACAATATGCAAAAAATTTGTCAAATGAACAAATGTAGCTGCGTCCCGAAGGATGCGCAATCTCCTTCACAGCCTCTGAGTCTCGCGGCCACCTGCTACCATAGGGTCAATATAAATCTGTTTAATGCCGCCTGCAGAACTGCAATCAAGTGACTTCCCGGGCAACGGAATAAAAAACTTGACATAAATGCTGATAATATATTATTAATACTGTAACCATGAACACTTATTTGCCCAGGATGCAATTTGCCTCGGGTAGAAAGGAATGGCAGTGCTAACTTAATCATTATAGATAGGAATGGGAAAGCATTAGTTTTCAAGGACGGCTTTCTAAGTTCAGGTAGAGTGCGTTAGATTGAACAATAAAGACATAAACGAGGTTGTAAGGATTTTGAGCAAAATGGCACGAAACCAGAAAGAACCAATAGTGACAGAGGTTGCCAGAACAACCGGTGACCCTTTTAAAGTGCTTATTTCCTGCCTGCTCAGCCTGAGAACCAAGGATAAAGTAACTGACCAGGCATCAAAACGCCTCTTCAGCAGAGCAGGTGAGGTTGAAAATATGGCAAGGCTTTCGGTAGAGGAGATTCAAACAATCATTTACCCGGTTGGATTCTACAGAAAAAAAGCGAAGACCATCAGGGAAATATGCGCTATTCTGCTTGCAAAGCACAATGGAAATGTGCCCTCAAGTATAGATGAACTTCTTTTGCTACCCGGGGTAGGCAGGAAAACCGCTAATCTTGTCGTAACTTCTGGATTTAGCAAAGCGGGGATTTGTGTGGATACCCATGTACACCGCGTAACCAATCGCTGGGGATACGTGAACACCAAAACTCCCGAACAAACAGAATTCTCTCTGAGAAAAAAATTGCCTGCCACCTACTGGTTAGTTTTCAACGACCTTTTGGTCAAGTTTGGTCAAAATATTTGTCTGCCTGTTTCCCCTTTTTGCAGCAAATGTACGATTGCAAAATTTTGTAAAAAAATACATGTTACAAAAAGTAGATAGTTACAAAACTATAAAAATAGGGGAGGGAAAGATGTCTATTTTCTTGAAAAAACTGGTAAAGCGTGCATGCATGGTAGTTGCGATAAGTGCACTCTTTGTGACAGCTCTGCACGTTACCTCGGTGCCTGCCGAGAGCCCGGAACAACTCATATATTCACTCCAGGAAAGCATCGTGCAGGCATCAGAGAAAGTTTCCCCGACTGTAGTAAATATCCGCACAGTTCGCTTCACCCAGGATTTCTTTTTCAACATAATTCCCCAGGAAGGACTTGGCTCAGGGATTATTTTTGATAATGAAGGGTACATCCTTACCAACGAACATGTTGTTCGTGGAGCAAGAGAAATTCGGGTAGTTTTGCCTGACGGTAGAGAATTTGAAGGAAAATTAATTGGCTCGGACGCACGAGTCGACCTTGCGGTGCTAAAAATTGAAGCAAAGGATATTCCTGTGGCTAAGTTAGGCGACTCAGATAAATTAAGGGCGGGGGAGTTTTGTATAGCCATTGGCAACCCTTTTGGACTGCAAAATACAATTACCTTCGGTGTAATAAGCGCTAAAGGAAGACATATTCAGGCATCTCCCGGGAAGATATTAGAGGACTTAATCCAGACTGATGCCCCCATTAACCCGGGAAATAGCGGTGGGCCACTAATAAATATTAAGGGAGAGGTAATCGGCATCAATACTGCCATCATTCCCTATGCTCAGGGAATTGGATTTGCAATACCAGTGAATGTAGCAAGAGATATAATTGATGAGCTCATTGAATATGGAAGGGTAATACGGCCCTGGATAGGAATATACTACTATTCTGTGACTTCTCAGGTTAAGGAAAGATTTAAGCTCACGGTAGATTCAGGTATTTATATAGCTCAAGTAGCCCCTCAGAGTCCTGCCGATAAAGCAAAAATTAAAGAGGGAGATGTCATTGTTAAAATTGACGACTATGCAATAAAGAGCGCTGAGGATGTAAGAGAAATGTTGAAAAACGCAAAAGTGGGACAAAAGGTAAACTTACTTTTAGTGAGACAGGGTGAATATAAAGAAACAATTGTAGAGCTGGGCGAGATGCCTGCGGAGCGTTAATCATCCGTTTTTTAGTACAAAAAAAGTAAAAAGGAGGAAAGATAATGCCTGTAGTCAACATAACCAGCTGGCCAATGGATAGCGACAGAAAAGCTAAAGTAATAAAAAAGATTACCGATGCTTTTGTCGAGGTAGGCATACCTGCTGAGGGAGTAACTGTTATCATAAATGATTTACCCAAAGAAAACTGGGGAACTGGAGGAGAGCAGCACTCGGTAAAATTTAAAGATGTAGGGTAAAAGAACAAACTAACACCCATTGTCGAGAAAAGACACAGCAAAACATTCTGGAAGGTAATCTCAGGAAGATATACAAATTACCAAGAAATGGAAAACGAGCTGTTCACATACTGGTTTCTCATTTCTAAGAATTCAGCAGATACAACCATAACTTCAGAGGTTCGGAAAACTCGACATTTTTGAAAGTCATTGAGCACATTTTTTTGTGATTGTGACAAGTAAAATTATTCTTCTAATTCCCTGTCAAAGGAAAGTTTCAACTGAGTGGATATGAAACATTTTATGACTTCAAAAAATATCCAGAATGTGGAAAATTGTAAAAACAATTTTAATTCAACGGAGACAAAAGTAATTTTGACTGTTTATTTTTTTATTTTATAATAAATGTAGGTTAATTTCTGAAAAGGAGCAGTTGAGTGACCAATAG
>JACUUP010000118.1 GCA_014859225.1 Candidatus Aerophobota bacterium | reverse complement strand
GTGAAAGGACAAAAAATGTTTCTTTTTTTTCTTGTTTACGAAGAGGTTCTTGATGGGGAGGTAAGCTCTCTTCTTGATAAGCTAAAGCCTGATAGATACATCAAGTGGGATAAAGTTACGGGTGAATGGAAAGAAAAACATATGGGCACACACATCTGGCCCGGGGAATACAACACAGTTGTTGCCATGCTAAAAGAGGAGGAAGTTGAGAAACTAAAAGGTGAAGTGCTAAGGCTTCGGAAAAAATTTCCCGCTGATGAGCTCTGGGGATGGACAGTCATTTTAAATGAAGTTATATAAGCTTTCCCCTCCTCCGGGGATACCATATTTAATCTTAGATTTTCTGAATAGGAGTCATTTTTGGGCCAGAGACAACAATCGTCCCTGGCCCCTTTTTATTTTTATATAATTTATTAACCTACTGCCTCTTTCAAAGCACTGCCAGGGCGGAACTTAGGAACATCCTTGGAGGGGATGTTAATTTTGGCTCCGGTTTGGGGATTTACACCCTGACGCGCTTTTCTTCTCTGCACTAAAAAAGTGCCAAATCCTACCAGGGTTACCTTTTCTCCTTTGGCTAAGGCATCAGTAATTGCCGAAGTCATCGCATCAACCACATTATTCACGTCCTTTTTGGTCAGTCCTGTGTCCTGAGATACTTCCTCTACCAGCTCAGCCTTGTTCATATTTCTCACCTCCTTTTTGTTGAATTGGGCTTTTGTAAAGCTTTTTAAAATTTAAGCTCTTCAATTGCTGAATATACCACAATCTATAAATCCGTCAAGTAGTATAGGGTCAGGTCTTGCAATATCACATTTTCAATGGTGTTGGCTGAGGTCTTGAACCTTTGATATAAACCATGTTAATTCTTTGGAGCATAATTTATATTATGTGATATTGCAAGACCTGAACCCCACCTTTGTATGTGTAAAAAAATTGGCGTACCCCATAGGACAGGCGTCTCGCCTGTCCTATTCATTGCAAACCGCGGTTGACATTCATGCAAGGTTTTTATATTATACGCAACTAATTATTATAAAGCAAGCTTGTAGACAGGGGATTTAAAATGGGGAAAGTTGACCTTCACATTCATACTATTTTTTCTGATGGAACCTTAGCTCCCCGGGAGGCGGTATTTCTTGCAAAAGAATTGGGCCTTAAGGCTATCTCCATAACCGACCATGATTCAGTAGAAGGGCTGGAAGAGGGACTGGAAAGTGCCAAACAAATAGGAGTGGAATTGGTTCCAGGAGTAGAAATGAGCTCTGATGTGGAGGAGGATGAGTACCACATTTTAGGATATTATCTTCACTGGAGACAAAAGAGATTTCTATCCAGGCTTAGATTCTTTCAAAAAACTCGTAAAGAGAGAAACGATAAGCTTTTGCAACGCCTGAAGGAGCTTGGAATGGAAATAAAATTTGGAGATTTAACTAAACTTGCTCCCAAAGGCGTAATTAGCAGACTCCATATTGCGCGCTCTATGGTGGAGAAAAAATATGTAACCTCTATAGATGAAGCCTTTGAACAGTGGCTTAATCCAGGAAAACCAGCTTATATAAAAAGGGACAGAGTTTCACCTTTTGAGGTTATTAATTTAATCATTGATGCTGAGGGGATTCCGGTTTTTGCGCATCCAGTTCTCTCTAAAAGAGATGAGCTTATTCCCAGGATGGTAGATGCAGGTCTCATGGGGATAGAGGTTTATCATACAACCCATAATGAGGCTGTAGTCAAGCATTACAGGGAAATTGCTCGTCAGTTTGACCTTTTGATAACTGGTGGCTCTGATTGTCATGGGGAGGCAAAGGGTAAACTTTTGATGGGTAAGGTGCATGTTCCGATATCTTGTTTGTGGGATTTGAAAAGAGCACGCAGCAAAGTAGCTCAAAGGGTAAGAAAATCTTAAATTTGTTTAAGGTGTTACGGATTTTAGATGAAAAAGGCGTCTTGAAGCATCTTGTTGTTGCCGGAAGTTGGTGTCCGAAAGAAGAAAAGGAATCGATAAAGCCTTTCCATTGCCTGTGCCCAGAGCCTACTTTTTACATTAGTGGAGAAACAGACCGGACGTAATTTCAAAAATTGAATTTACGAACATCATGCAGATTTATTTGCTTGACAAAGACTTAAAGAGGTGTAAAGTCTATATTGTATAAAAATTTACAATATTTCCATTTATAGGAAAAATTATGAAAAATAATACAATGCAGTATATAAATCCACGAGAGAGAGAGAAGTCGTAGCAAGGCTTGCCTATGAAAAGGTATCAATAATCACAAAGGAGCAGTTTGATAAATATTTCAATTTTCCAAAAAGAGTAAAAGAAAAAACTCTCTTCAGGCTCAAGAAAAAAGCTATCCTGACAGCGATAAAAAGAGGGGTTTATTTTTACTTCCCTCTTGAGTCGGGTCCTGCCGGAAGCAGTATAAACGAGTTTCTTATACCATCTGTTTTCTTTCCAAAAGGCAATTACTATATAGGATATTCAACCATGTATAACTATTATGGTTTTACAGACCAGATTTTCCAGACAATGTATGTCCTTAACACTTCGTTGTAGCGCGAGAAGACAATAGGCAACATGAGATTTAAAATGATTAAAATATCTGCAAGAAGGATGTACGGGTTTGAGAAGATTAAGATCAAGGATACCGAAGTAACAGTGAGCGATAAGGAAAGAACACTTGTTGATATGTTATATTTTTCAGGACCTGTTGGTGGAATGAAAATAGCCTTTGATATATTGAAAGAACAGGCGAAAGACAGGAACATTGACGTCAGTAAACTCATTAAATATGCTGTAGGATTCCCTAATGTTTCAAGCCGGAAGAGAATTGGTTTCGCGTTAGAACAAGCAGGTCTTAGCGACAAGATGCTTGAGCCTCTGCTTAAGAGCGTGGAAAAAACATCTCTTGTTACACTTTATCCTTCGAAATCAAGAAAAGGAAAGATAAACAGGAAGTGGATGGTAATTGAAAATGTTGCATAGCAATAAAGATGAATTTCTCAAGATATTGGAAAGAACATCTGCCCAGAGTCCTTGATGAGCTAAACAAGGTGTTTGGGAGTGTCAGATAGGCTGACATTCAGGTGGTCGGTAGATGGCGAAGAAGTCGAAACAAACAAAAATTTATGAAAACGCTATAAAGAATTGGCCGGAAGAAGAAAGACTGCCCACAAAAAGATTTCTTCTATTGAATTCTTTACCCCCTTCAATTTCTTATTTTTTGAGGAGAAACAAAGACTAAAATGCCTGAAAAATCAAAGGTTTCTGAAAACAGCAGTCGAAAAGTCTATATCAGGACTTTCGGATGTCAGATGAATGAGTATGACTCAGAGGTAATGGCGGCTCTTTTGCAGGAGAGTGGCTTTGAGCTTACTCAGGATATAAACAGAGCTGATTTCATTGTAATCAATACCTGCTATGTGCGGGAAAAGGTTAAACATAAAGTTTTCAGTTTCCTGGGTGAGTTAAAAAAGATAAAAATGCAAAAGCCGCATGTTCTTCTCGGGGTGGGGGGATGCTTGGCCCAGAAAGAGCCTCACCAGCTCATAGAGAAAGCTCCGTTTGTGGATATCATCTGGGGGACGTTAAATCTTGATGAGCTGCCTGAGCTTGTAAAAGGTGCAAGAGAAAAGGGCTTTCCCATAGTTAAAGTAAAAGAGAAAGGTTTTTTACCTGATGATTTTTCCACTATAAGAAAAAAAAGATTCAGTATTTATGTCCCTGTTATAAGGGGGTGCAACAATTTTTGCTCTTACTGTAATGTTCCTTATGTACGAGGAAGGGAAAAAAGCAGGAGCATGGATTCTATTCTAAAAGAAATTGAGAAAGCAGTTGCAGGAGGATGTAAAGAGGTAATACTTTTAGGTCAAAATGTGAACTCCTACGGAAAGGATTTGCCAGAAAAAATTGACTTTGCCACTCTTCTTAGCGAAGTAAACAAACTTCCTGGTCTTTGCCGGATTAGATTTACTACTTCTCATCCCAAAGACCTCTCAGGTGGGCTCATTGTAGCCATGGCTAAACTAAAAAAGGTTTGTGAGCATCTACACCTTCCTCTTCAGGCAGGCTCTAACCGAATCTTAAAGCTTATGCGCAGAGGCTACAGGCGTGAGACATACCTTGAGCTCGTAGATAAGCTAAGGGAATATGTTCCCGATGTTAGCCTTACTACCGATTTAATAGTAGGATTTCCCGGAGAAACAGAGGCAGATTTTCAAGATACCCTGAATATGGTAAAAAGGGTGAGGTTTGATGGAGCTTTTACCTTTATATATTCTTCTCTTTTTGGCACCCGGGCAGCTGAACTTGAAAACCAGATTCCAACCAATGTGAAAAAAGAAAGACTTCGCCAGCTCATACAGCTTCAGCAAAAAATTACCCAGGAGAAAAATAAATCATACCTTGAAAAAGAGCTTGAAGTTCTTGTGGAAGGAACTTCACCTAAAAATCCTGATGAGCTTGAGGGAAGAACAAGGCACAATAAAATGGTGATATTTCCAGGGGATACATCACTCGTAGGGGAACTGGTCAGGGTAAAAATAATGCAGGCTGGCTGCTGGGCTCTACGGGGCGAGCCTAAATCTTAAATGTCAAGACCTGACCCTCAGGATAAAGGGAAAAAATTGTTGAATGCAGTTTTGTTTGTGGCAGGTCCAACCGGGACAGGTAAAAGCGAAGCCTCGCTTTGTCTTGTTAAAAAGATTAGGGCGGAGATTATCTCGGCTGATTCCCGGCAAATTTA
>JACUUP010000117.1 GCA_014859225.1 Candidatus Aerophobota bacterium | reverse complement strand
TTCACGATTTTTTAGCAGTTTCTATTAAACTAATTACTTCTGCTCTTGTTGCAGGATTTTCCCGAAAAAGACCCCTCATAACTGAGGTTACGGTAATTGCTCCTGGTTTTTTTATTCCCCTCATGGACATACAAAGATGTTCTGCCTCAATTATCACCATTACACCCCGGGGATGAAGAATTTCGTTGATGACATCAGCTATTTGAGTTGTTAACCTTTCCTGAACCTGGAGTTTTTTACTAAGAATGTCAACCACCCGGGCAAGTTTGCTCAAACCTGTTACTCTACCTTTTTTTGGAATATAGGCGATGTGTGCTCTACCCAAAAAAGGTAAAAGGTGATGTTCGCAGAAAGAATAAAGAGGAATATCTTTTACCAGGATTATTTCATCATGTTTTTCCTCTTTTAAAGTGGTAAGAGCTAATTTTGCTTTTTCTTCAGTTCCTCCCAGCACCTCTTCATACATGCGAGCCACTCTGGCCGGGGTACTTTTAATTCCTTCCCGCTCAGGGTCCTCTCCTATTGCCTCCAGCAAAAGTTTTACCGCTTTTTCTATTTTTTCTTTATCCATATGGGGATTATCCTATGTTTTTGCTTTAGCTCGTGAATTTTTTCCCAAGGTCTACTATACTATGATAGCAAAATGAGAGTAAGTTGTCAAACTAATATTTTTTGCTTAAATGCTCTTTTTCCTTATTTTTAAAAAATAAAAGTGGGTATACGATGTCACTTATACAACAGGGGAGCCAGACCGATAAAAATAAAAACAAGAAGATAAAGAAGAGCATCCAGCCTTGTATAACTGTTTTATGTTGGGTAATATAAAATAGAGATGCCCATGTACTTAATAGCACATGCCCGGCATGGGGAAATTTAGTTGTAGGTAGTAAGTAACCAATGGCAATTCCCACAAATGCTAAGGGAGTTATCCATAGCTCTTCCATAAAGGGAATGCTGAATGGTATTTTAATTCCAAGTAAATGCATTCCTGCATAAGGGATTAAGGCATCACTTAAAGTGGCTATTCCAATTGAGCCTGTATACCCAATCAAAATTATCACCCAGAGCCTGCTATGATTATGCAGCCTGTACATAGCTGTTGTGGTTAAGGCGCTTAATATAATGTGAGCTGGATGCAGGATGTAAAAAGCGGTGTATGATATTTTACCAGGAACATTAAAAAAAACTATCACAAGCATAATGGCAACTCCTGTAGCCGCTCCAAAAGCAGTAAAAGGAGCATGGTTTTTGAGCTCCTTTGCTATATGCACTATTTTTACTTTCATTTTTCAATCCCTTGATAGTTATATTTTTACACAGGCTTAAACTTGTTTTAAAATATTATAGAATTATTATAGAATCTTTACTGATTGTCAAAACAGTGCAGTAGGGGTCAAAACCTGAAGGAGGTGTTGGTAACATGAAAAAAGCTCTGCTAATCTATGGCAGTCCCAGAAAAGATGGAAATACGGATATTCTTCTCAAAGAAATTGTGAGAGGAATTAAAGATGGGGATGAAAAGATTAATGTAGAAGAGATTTATCTGCGCAAGCTTTGTATCTTTCCCTGCAGGGAATGTAGAAGTTGCGAGGTATCTGGAAGATGTGTCGTAGATGATGATATGCAAAAACTATATCCAAAACTAAAAGATGCAGATTACATAATTCTGGGCTCCCCCATATTCTTCTATAGTGTTAGCGCTCAAACCAAAGCGCTAATTGATAGAGCTCAAGCCCTATGGGCCAGAAAATACCTCTTAGGACAGGATAAAAAGAAAAAAGAAAAAAGGCAAGGCTGGTTTGTAGCCGTAGGGGCGACAAAGGGGAAAAAACTATTTGAGGGAAGCATTTTCACCCTAAAGTATTTTTTTGATGCCCTGAATATTTCCTTGGCAGGGGAGCTGTTAATCAGGGGAGTGGATGGGAAGGGGGAGGTTTTAAATTATCCTGAGCATCTATCCCGGGCCTATAAATTGGGCAAAGAAATGGTTTCTTGACAAAAGGTTTCAAAAAATATATTCTTAAATCAAATAACATTAGATCTTTGAAAATTAGAGGGGGTGTCTTGTGATAAAAGCGATAATCTTTCCGATAATATACATTATCGCAGGTATAGGAACAGGATGGGCGATAAATGTCCTTTTAAGCAAGATAAAAGCAAAGAGTTTCCTGCGAAAAGCTGAGGAGAAGCTTGCTCAAGTTGAAGAAGAGATAAAAAATAAAAGGAGAGAAATTGAGCTGGAACGGAAAGAGGAGCTACACCGTATTAGAGCTGCATTTGAGAAAGAGACAAGAGAAAAAACAGACGAGCTGCACAAACTTTCTAAAAAGCTAATTGAGAGAGAGGAAAGTCTTGACCACCGCCTCCAGCAACTTGAAAAAAAAAGCAGGGAGCTTGCCAGTGAAAAAGGGGAGCTTGAGAGCCAGAGGGAAAGATTAAGAAAGCTTGAGGGAGAGTATCGCGTAAAATTGGAAGAAATAGCAGGAATTAGCTCCCAGGACGCTAAAAAATTGCTTCTGGAGAACATAAAAAAGGAAGCAAGGGATGAAGCTGTTAAGATAATTCAGGAAGCCGAAAAGGAAGCAAAGGAGATAGCTAATAAAAAAGCAAGAATGATAATAGCTACTGCAATCCAGAGATGCTCTGTGGAGCAGGTAGCCGAGTCCAGTGTGAGTATTGTTCCTTTACCTAACGAAGAGATGAAAGGCAGGGTCATAGGAAGAGAGGGAAGAAATATACGGACTTTTGAGTCACTAACAGGGGTGGACTTGATCGTTGATGATACACCAGAGGCGGTGGCTATTTCTTGTTTTGACCCTTTGCGGCGGAAAATAGCTGAGATTTCTCTGCAAAGATTAATAGTTGATACCAGGATACATCCTGCCCGCATTGAAGAAGTTGTTGAGAAGGCAAAAAAAGAATTAGAGGAACTGATTAGAGAGGAAGGAGAAAAAGTCACCTTTGATATTGGAATTTCTGATATTCCCTCAGAGATTGTCAGGCTTCTGGGGAAACTTAAGTTTCGCACCAGCTATGGGCAAAATGTTCTGCAGCATTCTAAAGAGGTAGCTTACATATCCGGGATTATGGCAGCAGAGATAGATGTAAATCATAGCTTAGCCAAAAGAGCAGGTTTGCTACACGATATCGGGAAGGCAGTAGGTCAAGAAATGGAAGGACCCCATGCTTTAATTGGTGCTCATCTTGCCAAAAGATATGGTGAGAATGCGGAAGTGGTACATGCTATTGCTGCTCATCACGAGGAGAGTCCAGCAGAGACTGTATTAGCGGTACTTATTCAGGCTGCCGATGCAATTTCAGCCTCACGACCCGGGGCAAGAAAAGAGGTCCTGGAGGCTTATTTAAAAAGAATTGAGAGTCTGGAGAAAATAGCCATCTCTTTTAATGGGGTGGAAAAGGCTTATGCTGTTCAAGCGGGTCGAGAAGTCAGGATTATGGTCAAACCAAATAAAATTGGTGATGAGGAAGCCATCGCACTGTGCAAAGAAATTGCCATTAAGGTAGAAAATGAGTTAAGTTATCCTGGTCAGGTGAAAGTAACTGTAATAAGAGAGCTAAGAGCGATAGAATACGCAAAGTGAAAAGAACTTCATATAGATTGGGTATAATGGGGGGAACTTTTAATCCCATTCATCATGGGCATCTGGTGGCAGCTGAAATAATAAGAGATGAGTTTAAACTACAAGAGGTTTTGTTTGTGCCCTCGGGCAAACCCCCCCATAAAGAAAATGATGAGATAGTTTCTCCTGAACATCGGTGGATGATGACTGTTCTCGCCACTGCCAGTAACGAGTATTTTTCAGCATCTGCCATTGAGATAGAAAGAGGGGGAGAGTCATACACCAAGGATACTTTGCTGGAATTAAAAAAAATCTATGGCGAAAAGACTAAGATGCACTTCATTACCGGGGGCGATGCTATAGCAGAAATTTCTACCTGGCACAGGACGGAGGACCTGCCAAAACTTGCAAAATTTATTGCTGCCTCACGCCCAGGATACATACTGGACTGGGAAAAAATTGATGCTCACTTTAGAAAAGCTACCTCGTTAATAGAGATTCCAGCACTGGCAATCTCATCCACAGAGATAAGAAGGCGAATTAGAGAGGGTAAAACTATTAAATACCTCGTTCCCGAGGTGGTGGAAAAATATATCTATAAAAATAGGCTTTATCAGTCCCGGTAGGAAAAGATATTGGGCTTTATTTCCTGCAAAAATCCTTGACGGTAGCTAAAATAATAGTATAATGAAAATTCGGAGGGTAAAAGGAAATTTGGCACCCAAGAGGCTTGCCTTAGAGATTGCTAAAATAGCCGAAGAGAAAAAGGCTCAACAAGTTGTTCTAATGGACCTGAGCGGCTTATCAGTAGTATGTGACTATTTCCTTATCTGCAGCGGAGAATCTTCTGTTCATATGCGGGCGATAGCGAAGGACCTGGAGGAAAAGCTAAGTAAAAAAGGAATTACCCTCCTTAATTCAGGCGGATATTTTGACAAGAGGTGGATTTTGTTAGATTTTGGTAATGTAGTTGTGCATATCTTTTCTCCTGAAACACGGGAATATTATCAGCTGGAAAGACTCTGGGCTGATGCTAAAAGAAAAGATATAAGTGATTTTTCCCGGACAAAAGATAAAATAAACATTTAACAAAAGGGGGGGCATAGCTCAGCTGGGAGAGCGCGTCCTTGGCGTGGACGAGGTCGGGGGTTCGACTCCCCCTGCCTCCACCA
>JACUUP010000116.1 GCA_014859225.1 Candidatus Aerophobota bacterium | reverse complement strand
CTTAGTTATTTCAAAGATGAGTATAGGGCTCATATTGAAGAGAAATTTTGCCCAGCCTGTAGTTGCGAGGAGCTTTTTACATCTCCCTGTCAAAATACCTGCCCTGGGGGAATTGATATTCCAGAGTACATTGGATTAATTGCCCAGGAGAGGTTTTCTGAAGCGTTAGCGGTTATTAAAGAGAGAAACCCCTTTCCAGCTATATGTGGCAGAGTTTGCCATCATCCTTGTGAGCTTAAATGCCGCAGAGGAGAAATAGATGAACCTGTAGCTATAAATGCTCTTAAGAGATTTGTGAGTGACTACGAAGGACCAGGTATAGAAAAACGCAATGAGCCTCTGCCCAAACCTTCTAAAAGAGAAAAAATTGCTATAATTGGCGCAGGTCCAGCAGGTTTAACTTGTGCCCATTATCTTGCTCGCTGGGGGTATCCTGTTACTATTTTTGAAGCACTCCCCGTTACTGGAGGAATGCTCAGGGTCGGCATTCCCGACTATCGACTTCCCAAAGACATATTAGATGAAGAAATTTTCTCTTCTGTAGAGAGTTTAGGAGTTACTATTAAAAAAGGAGTTAAAATTGGTGAAGATATAGCTTTTAATGAACTTTTTGATATGGGCTACTCCTGTATCTTTATTGCTATGGGTTGTCATATCTCCCGCAAGCTTAATATCCCGGGAGAGGATATGGAGGGAGTTCTTGACGGAGTTGCCTTTTTAAGGAATATTAATCTGGGACAAAAGTTGCAATTAGGAGAAAGGTTGGTAGTAATCGGCGGGGGCAATGTGGCTGTAGATGCGGCAAGATCTGCCTTAAGACTGGGAGCAAAAGAGGTAAATATTCTTTATAGAAGGTCCTCTCGGGAGATGCCTGCCATAGAAAGTGAGGTTGAAGCTACAAGAGGCGAAGGGATAAAATTCCACTTTCTTGCTGCTCCAGTGAGAATATTGTCTTTCAATGGAAAAATAAGGGGTATTGAATGTGTAAAGATGAGACTTGGGGAGTATGATGAAAGTGGTAGAAGAAGGCCGATTCCTATTTCTGGTTCTGAATTTTTCTTTCCCGCGGATTGTGTAATATCTGCCATAGGTCAGATGAGTGATATATCCTTTTTGCCCTCCTCAATAGAAAAGACCCGTTGGGATACAATTTATGTTAATCCCAAAACTCTTGCTACAAATAAAGAGGGAGTGTTTGCTGGAGGAGATGCAGTGAGCGGACCTGCTACGGTGATTGAAGCAATAGCCTCCGGAGAAAAAGCAGCCATATCCATCAAACGGTATTTAAATAAAGAACCACTTGAAAGACCGATTGAGTCAAAGAAAAAATATTTTGAGGAGAGTGACCTGATTGACATAGAGCCATCACCCGAGAAAAGGGTCAGGATACCTTGTTTATCTTTGGAAGAAAGAAAAAAGGGGTTTAAGGAAGTTGAGAAAGGATTGCAGAGTGATGAAGCCATAAAAGAGGCTAAAAGGTGTTTGCGGTGCGACGTAGAAATGTTCAGGAGCAAAAGGTAAAATGGCTAAGGTTAATTTGACTATTGATGACAAAAAAGTCTGTGTTGAGGAGATAACAACTATACTAAAAGTTGCTCAAAAAATGGGTATGGATATACCTCATCTTTGCTATGAAGAAAGGTTATCACCCGCCTCTGCCTGCAGACTTTGCGTGGTTGAGGTAAAGGGAGTGGAAACTCTGGTTGCCTCTTGTTCTTATCCCGTAAAAGAAGGAATGGAGATTAAAACGAACTCTGAGAGAGTTAAAAGAGCAAGATTGGTAGCACTTGAGCTTCTCATTTCCAACCACCCGCTTGATTGTATGACCTGTGAGAAAAGTGGGGATTGTCTTTTAGAAAAATATGCCTACGAACTGGGAGTTTCATCTTCTCGTTTTCAAGGAGAGAAAATAAGCTATCCCGTGATTTTAGATAATCCTTTTATGGAGCGGGATAATACAAAATGTATCCTCTGTGGCAGGTGTATAAATGTCTGTGATGAAGTTCAGCAATGCGAAGTGCTTGATTTTGCCCGCAGGGGATTTAGCACTGTAGTAACAACCGGTTTGGATAAACCTTTGACCGGGACAGCCTGCGTTTTTTGTGGCAATTGTTTATCTGTTTGCCCTGTAGGAGCTATTGTTGAGAAGGAAAGAAAGCGCAGGGGAAGAGAATGGGAGTTTAAGAAGACAACCACAATTTGTCCTTACTGTGGATGTGGCTGTCAGATTACTCTTCACACTAAGGATGATAAGGTAGTTAAAGTTACATCACCTCCTGATGCTCCAGCTAATTCGGGTTGGCTTTGCACTAAAGGAAAATTTGGTTTTGAGTTCATTAACTCACCTGACAGGCTCACATCTCCTTTAATTAAAGAAAATGGGAAATTCAGAAAAGCATCCTGGGATGAGGCTTTGCAGTATGTAGCCTCAAAATTTAAACAGATTAAGCAAAAATATGGGCCAGATTCTATCGTCGGGCTCTCCTCGGCTAAGTGCACCAATGAGGAAAATTATCTTTTTCAAAAATTTATGCGGGCGGTTGTTGGAACAAATAATGTTGACCACTGTGCCCGTCTTTGCCACTCATCAACCGTAGCCGGTCTTGCCCGTGCCTTTGGCTCAGGTGCTATGACTAACTCTATAGCTGAGCTTGCCCGGGCAGATTGCATTCTTGTTACAGGCTCAAATACATCTGAGACTCACCCGATTGTAGCTTTGCAGATTAAAAAAGCGGTGAAAAATGGAGCAAAACTAATTGTTGCTGACCCTAGGAAGATAGAGCTCACTCAGTTTGCTCATCTCTGGCTTCCACAAAAACCAGGCACAGATGTTGCCCTTTTCAATGCAATGGCGCATCTTATCCTTGAGGAAGGGTTGGCAAATGAAGATTTTATAAGAAAAAGATGTGAAAATTTTGAATCCTTCAAAGAGGTTCTTAAAGATTATCCCCCCAAGATCGTAGAAAAGATTATTGGAGTTAAAGCTGAAGAGATTAAAAAAGCAGCCCGCATCTACGCAACCTCGGATAAATCTTCCATAGTTTATGCTATGGGTATAACCCAGCATATAACAGGAACAGATAATGTTTTAGCCCTTGCCAACCTTGCAATGCTCTGTGGTATGGTGGGAAAAAAGTCAACCGGAGTTAATCCCCTCAGAGGTCAAAACAATGTCCAGGGAGCCTGTGATATGGGAGCTCTTCCTGATGTTTTTCCCGGCTATCAGAGTGTGGAGGATAAAAAGATAAGGGAAAAATTTGAGAAAGTCTGGAAAACTCATCTTCCGGAAAATCGGGGTCTTACAGTAGTGGAAATGATTCATGCCATTGAAGAAGGAAAGATAAGAGCAATGTATATCATGGGAGAAAACTCAGTTCTTTCTGACCCCAATAGCAAAAGAACGGTTAAGGCTTTAAAAAGACTTGATTTTCTGGTGGTTCAGGATATTTTTTTATCCGAAACAGCTTCTCTTGCCCATGTTATTTTTCCTGCAGCTTGTTTTGCCGAAAAACATGGAACTTTTACCAATACCGAGCGCCGGGTGCAAAGACTATACAAAGCTTTAAATCCTCCGGGTGAGGCAAAGCCTGATTGGAAGATAATATGCAGTTTTGCTGAGCGTATGGGCTATTATATGAAATATTCAAGTCCATCTGATATAATGCAGGAGGTAGCATCTGTTACTCCCATTTATGGAGGAATACTTTATTCCAGGCTGGGGAAAAAGGAGCTTCAGTGGCCCTGTCCTGATGCCTCTCATCCCGGGACAGGATATCTACACCGGGAAAAATTTACTAAAGGTAAGGGAAAATTTCATCCCATCCCCTATAGGCCTCCGGCAGAAGTTCCTGATGATGAGTATCCCTTCATCCTTACCACGGGAAGAGTTTTATTTCATTTCCATACTGGAACTATGAGCCGCAGGGTAAAAGGGATAAACGAAATTTTCCCGGAAGGAGTGGTAGAGATTAATCCCTCAGATGCAGCATCTCTTGATATCTCTTCAGAAGATACGGTAGAGGTCGTATCAAAAAGAGGTAAGGTTAAAGTTAGGGTGAAGGTAACTGACAAATCTCCTGCGGGTGTAGTTTTTATGAGTTTTCATTTTGCAGAATCTGCAGCTAATATCCTGACCAATGATGCGCTTGACCCTGTTGCCAAAATTCCCGAGTTAAAAATTGCCAAGGTGAAAATAAGAAAAACTTAAAATTTTATGACCGCAATAGTTCTTGCTGGAGGAAAGAGCAGGAGGATAGGTGAAAATAAAGCTTTTTTAAGCATTGATGGAAAGTATCTTATAGAAATTGTTATAGAAAGACTAAAATCTGTTTTTGACCACATCCTCATAGTTACCCCCGAGCCTGCCGCTTTTGAATTTTTTGATGCAAAAAAAGTTAAAATAATAAAAGATGTTGTTCTTAACAAGGGTGCGCTGGGAGGAATTTATACGGGTCTTGTTTTTTCCCCGGATGAATACAATTTTGTCTGTGGGTGTGATATGCCCTTTTTAAACCCGCACCTTTTAAAATTTATGCTCTCAAGGGTAGATGATGTAGATGCCCTTGTGCCTGTGATTGGTGGCTTTATGGAACCTCTACACAGCATTTATTCTACAAGATGTGCCGGGTATATAAAAAAACACCTCCACATAAACGATTTGAAGATAAAAAATTTTTTTCCTGAGGTAAAATGCAGGTATCTTCCTGAAGAGGTTGTTAGAAAATACGACCCCCACCTTCGCTCCTTTTTCAACCTGAACACTTCCGCTATGCTCAAGTTAGCCT